>CAYQNP010000250.1:0-21780 GCA_964418785.1 uncultured Spirochaetia bacterium
ACATTTTATTTTAAAACTCCAAGTTTAATCATTTCTCTTATTTTTCCATCAACTCTTACCAGTAAAAAATATAAGCCCGCTGCTACCGAAGTTCCATTGTTATCTTTTCCAGACCATTCTACAGAATCTGACTTTCCGTCGGCTTTAAATGATTTTATAAGTCTTCCGAGTATATCATATATTTCAAATGATACATCATTACTATTAATGTAATAACTTATATTAATATGAGCATCTTTATTCAAACTCAAGATACGCGGTGATATTATAACATATTCACTACTCGTCGTATAATCACTGGAATCAGAATCAGAGTTTGCAATAGAAGAATTTGTATAAACATTATTATTAGAACCCACATAAAAAAATAAAGTTTTAGAAGTATTATTACCGGCACCGTCAACTGCAATAATAAAAGCTTTATGAATGCCATTGGTTAAAGAAGAAATATCCACAGGATATCTCCACCTAATCATACCCCAGGCAATATTTGTTTCTGTTTTATCAATAGAAACAGAAATTTTGCATGCCACATTATCCAGCGCCTCTCCTTGTATGTAAAAAGAATCCCGAGTGTAAAAATAATTAGTTGGATAAGTAACAGATAAAGTTGGAGCTGTTGTATCCGCAGCAACACTGCCATCAAGATATACTCCTTTCCCGGAAGCAGTAAAATCATACTCCTGATTATCTTCCCATGAAAGAATAATATTATCACCATCTGCATTACCGTCTGTATTAAGATGTCTCCAGGCTGTACCGTCCCAACCAAATATATAACTGTAACCCGGGACATCGTAAAATCCCCATTTTTCAAACAGGCCGTTTAAACTTTTTTGCTTATAAAAAACATTATTTTTCACTTCATTATACGGTCCGCTTCCAACTCCTGCCCATTTACCTGCATGCGGTGAAGCAGCCCACCACAACGGATACCATGTTCCGCCTTCCGGAGCTGTTCCTTCATTATTCCAGCTTTGATGTCTGTAATCAAGTTCACTCCATATATGCTCAACAAGATTATACCTCTCCCAACCGCCGTGAAAATTCATATCACCTGCAAGATAAAAAATATTATATCTCGACACATTACCTGTTGCAGACCACTGGAAAGAAAGATGTCTGACAAAAGAAATAAAATTGTTCTCAAATAAACATTCTACAGCTTTAGAACCTCTAAAATAACCCATCCCTCCTTTCCCTTTATTCCATGAACCAAGTAAAATATTATCCTTAAATGTGCCAAACCTTACATTTTCAGTAACAATAGGATGAGAACCGGACATTTCAATTTTTACATTTTTAACCCAGACATTTTCACACCACTTAAATAGTATTGTATGTAATGCCTGCTTGGGAGCCATGTTTACATACTTGAAACCTACTCCATTTGAATTTGAAACAGCATCATAAATACCGCTGTTTAAATTAGAGTATTCTGTACCTTTTAAACTATGATAAAAAGTAAAATCTTCAAAGCCTACATTTTTTACAATCCTTATGGGCATCACTTTACTATATTTTACTGAACCGTAAATTTTTCCGTCATCACTATACGGTATGTCAAATTCAAGCGGTTCGTCCAATATTAAATAAGTATTATCAGCACCGTCTATATTTTTACTCGTTACATGAAATAACTGTTGTCTTGCAAAGTAATTGTCATTTTCCCAATATTGGGTTGGAGAAAAATGATTACTTAAAAACTCCACTGTGTTACACGCTCCTATCCATATACTGTCATTAACATTAAACTTATCAGCATCAGAAGCACTATTTAAATAAACTCTGTTTATCCCATTAGTACCAGGCATTAAAGAACTCCTCAACTGCATACCGGACACCCAATGAAAATTTGTACTTCCAGGATAATCCCTGTATGAATCAGCAGTTTCTCTGCTCATAACCTGAAAAACAGCCAAACCCGGCCATACTTTACCGTCAATTAATGGAGTATTACTTTCAACCACATAAAAATCTATTGGGTTATTATACACTATTTTTGTTCCTGTTTTATCGTCAATTCCTCTACCTCGCAAAATAATATTATTACCGTCTATATATATTCCCCCGCCGTCTATTGCAGAACCATCTCCATTCCTCACAATAGAAGATGCGCCACTTATATTAATTACTCCTTTAGGTAAAAGCAGCACAACAATCTGTCCGGTATTTTTATAATCATTAATTGCCTGCTGTATACCTGCTGTATCATCTATATTATCATCCCCATGAACATTATATTGACTCTCCAGATCAATTATAATATCTCCTGCAGGTATTTCCCCACCAGCATTATATCCTGCTTTTGTTATATCCGCAGAATATATATTTAAAGTTATTACAAAAAATAGTAATTCAAAGAAAACAACAAATCTCATCATCTATAAAATCCCCCTTACTTAAAATAAAACTTTAAAAGTTGTATAATATCCTGTACCAAGCTCTAAATACGGCACAACTGCAAATTCTATATTATAATTAATTTTATTTAGATCAAATTTAATGCCGCCGCCTAAAATTAATTCCTGTTCACCCGCATAATTAAAATCAGATTGAAAAAATCTTCTTCCAAATCTTAAAAAAATTTTATCATTATGTACGAATTCTAACCCTGTGCATAATAACCTCTCATAATCATAAAAATAATCTAAATAATTAAAAAACAATCTCACTTTAGATGAGATTCGATTTATATTACAATAATACATTACTCCCGCAGAAATATATGAAGGTGTATCATCACTATTTGCTATTATCTTGCCGGAATATCCTGTATTATTTATTGTAATACCGAATATAAATTTTTTCCAGGTTTTAAATTTAAACTGCAAACCTGCATCAAATAATAACGCCATAGTATAATTATTAAACAAATTTCTCTGAGCATATTTAACTGAGAACCCCGCCACTACAAATTTTTTTAACTTACCGGCAATACCAAATTGAACAGAAAAATCATTTATACTGTTATCAATCCCATCCTGAATAACATAACCTTCATCAACATATTGCAATGAAACTCCTATTCCATACTTTTTTCTTTTAATAGAAATTTTATCACTATATCCTACATATGAATACTTAATATCAAATATCCAGTTTACATAAGATATTAAAAAACTTCTTTTATTAGAAAAATATAAGCTTGAAGGATTATGCTATAAAGATTCTATATTTATGACTCCTGAATTTAAAGAAACGTCTAAAGCTGCACCTCGTGCCGACGGAGCTATTGATAAAAATTGATACCCGCTTCTGCCCATTAATGAAAAAGGAGATATAACCATTTTAATTATGGCTGCAACATATAAAATTTTAAAAAACTTATACATAATATTTTACAATTGAATTCTATATTTTCTCTTATTAAACTCAACTAATATATTATTCCTGTTATTAAATTTTATTACAGGAATCTGTTTTAATATGGTTCTAACAGACTTTTTTACTGTTATTTTCCTGCTGGTATAATAAAAAACACTAATAAAGAGATATTCTCCCTTATCCAATTCAGCAGCTGACACATAAGCAGGATATATTGCCAGAGGGTATAATATGTGTGCATCAGGGTGTATTTTTCTTACTTGAAAATTTATCTCATCTGACAAATAAGAGTAAATTAAAGAAGTCCCCCCATCTGCAGCAACAGACATCCAATTATTACCTTTAAAAACAGTTTCTTCATCTATCTTTTTACCGACGCTAAATCCACCTTCAAGAATTACATATTTTTTTGCCAATTTAACCTTATGTGCTCTAAGGTGAAAACCAAAATCTAATGGAAGAAGTGCTGTTTTTATTTTAGAGAACTTATCATTAGAAAACGGAACATGCTCGCTGTAAAAAACTCCGTTTTTTTCTCCCAAATCTTTAAACATTGCTCTATGAGAAGTAAGCAGTTTATCTTTAGTCATTAATGAAATCATATTATCAGAAGCGACCCAATCTCTTGTAGAAGTTCCAAACCCTGACCGGGAATTATAAACGAATTTTCCATAAAATTCATTGGTGCTGCCGAAACCGCCGACTTTAACATAACAGGAATTATTATATAATGATACACCATTAATTTCAGGCTCACCGACTATCTTTAAATTTACATTTTTCATTAAGATGTCATATTTAAAATTCTCTTTTTCTGCAGGGAACAAAATTTCTTTACTTCTCCAGAATTTATGTTTCTCATCCATTATTAAACTAAAAAAACCTTTACTAAGCCAATATGACGAAGAAACAGACATATATCTTTCTACATTTTGATAGGAGACATATGAGAATCCGGGCAATACTTTTTTTCCGGCTTCTGCGCCGTTATTTTTAAAGTACTCTATATTTTTTAAAGTAATACGCCTGGCAAGCCCCGGCTCAATATCACAGCCATTATATACGGCAAGAGCAAACAAGCCAACAGCAGCAAATCTGTATGATAATGAACGCCCCCACGGAACATACAAACCGGTTTTATCAAAAAAATACGGATAATATTGAAGAAATTTATTCGTTCTTTCAATATATTTCTCTTTCCTGATTTTATAATCCTTCTCATTTTCATCTTCAAGAATAATCCATATCATTGGATACAAATGGTGTGACCACGGGATGTAATAATCGTATCTTCCAATTGTTCCGTCATAAAACCATCCGTTATCAATATAAAACTCATCTAACTTTTTCAAACTTTCATTTATGATATTCCTGTGATATTTTAAACCCAGTCTTTTTAAAACAAGATTAATTAAAACAGGAAACCAGAAATGATTATTTCTATGAGTTTTTACAGGATAAACAGCACTAATTTTATAAAGCCAGTCTGATATCTGTTTTTGTTCTTTTCTGGAGAACTGATCCCAGAAAAACTCTTTACCGAAATATAAAGCAAGAGCAACCGGAGCTATTTCTGTACTCATTTGTCCATAAACTTTATAATCACCCCAATACGAACTACTTTCAGGAGAAGTACCTGCAAGAATACCTTCTTTATACCAATCTTCTATTTTCTCTTTTTTTCCGGAATATTCAATATAAACAGTTTTTTTTCTATATTTAAGAATAAACGGCAAAGTCCATAATGGTCTTGCATACATTTCAAGATATGTATAGAAATGGCCTGCCCAATGAGCTTTGCCTATAATAGGCTTGTTTTTATCCCACACAGGAGAATTACCGTCAAGTAAAGGCTTTATAATTGAAACAGCATAATCTTCCAGAGATTTCCTGTTCCTGATATGCTGAACTTTATCCCCTGCCATTTTATTTCCCTCTCATTATTATTCAGGCAGCTTATACTCCACAGGCCATTCACCCTCAGGTTCTATTTCGCCAAACAATACACCTGCGACAACTTCAAGATTATGCGGGGATGTTGCTAATGTCAAAATAACACTATCTGCTATTGAAGGTATACTTAGTTTTTCATATGGTGTATTTGCTATTACAATTACTTTCTTATCGGTATTGTTCATAATATGCTCGACAAAATAATTATTAGGAATCTTACCGCGAATATAAAAATTTGTAACAACTATCACATCAAAATCTTTCATTTTTTCTATTACATTTTTTTTATCTTCATCGTCAGGATTAAAGGCAACTTCAAGATACTGCGTATTAGGATTATATTTTAATACATTCTTAAACAGGAACCCGGGATGCCAATGAATATTATTTGGATTCTTGGTAATCTGTTCCACAACCAGAACTTTATCATTTTTAGATATTGGAAGTTCATTTTTCCGGTCTCTGGCTATTAAAACAGAACGTCTTGCAACGAGTCTTGAAAGATTTATAACTTTCTTATCACGAATTACATTTTCCGGATCTTCATCCCATAAAGAACCGTTATTAAACAGGCCATAATCATATTTAAGGCTTAAAACTCTATAAACTTTATCATCCAGTTCAGACACAGAAATTTTTCCCTTATTTACGAAATCCAGAATAGCATTAAAAGTTTCATCCACCAATTTAGTTTCTGCCTTCATTAACACAATGTCCGCTCCGGCAGCAAGAGACATAGCGCAAGCATTGGCAACCCCATATCTCACAGCAATTCCGCCCATAGTCATACTATCTGTAGTTATAACACCTTTAAAACCAAGTTTTTCTCTTAATATCCCTGTAATAATAGGTTTAGAAACTGTTGCAACATCTTTATCATCAAGAGCAGGGAAAATACTATGTGCAATCATAACAGCAGGCAATAAATCTTCCTCTATTAAAACCTTATAAGGCAAAAGTTCTCTTTCAAACATAGTTTTTTTATCAACATTTATAACAGGCATTTCAAAATGAGCGTCGATATTAGAATCGCCTCGGCCCGGAAAATGCTTTGCAGTAGCAATAAGCCCTCCTTTTTTAAATCCTTTGCACGACTCAACAGCATACTCGATAACATCATCAACTCTATCAGAATACGCTCTAGTATATATTTCAGGATTATCCGGCTCAACATTTATATCAAGCACAGGAGAATGGATCCAATTAAACCCAACAGCGCGACTTTGACGCGCTACCGCATATGCAACCTCATAAGCCAATTTAGAATCACCTGTTGCTCTTATACCCATTGGCTTTGGGAATATATTTACACCACCAAAATTATAATCAGCACTTGTTCCTCCTTCCTGATCATAAGAAAAATGCAGAGGAATTCCGTGCTTTCGTGACATAGCAATATTCTGCAGATCAAGCAGTATTTTTTTATATTCCTCAGGAGTAACAACCGGGGGTTTTAATCCGTTTTTATAACCCTTGGTGTTTTCTATCTTAACAACGGTCTCGCCTGTTTTAGGATCGATATAACTCCCAAATTTTCTTGCATGCGGAGTCAGTCTCAAACCACCACAATGAAACTTTAATATATCATCATAAATATTAGGTGTAACAAGCGTACCCGTAAATCCAAGTGTAAGAAGAGAGCCTACTTTCTCTTCCAATGTCATCTTTGATATTAAATTCTTAATATACAAATTTTTCTTATCCATTTGTAACTCCTTTTTATTTTATCAATATAGTTTTTAAATATTTTTTCTTTGCAAAAACTGACTTTTTATTGTAATTAACTGCCATTTAACTCTAAAAAAGATTCAAATCTACCCCCAAGCAGATTTTCAACATCTCTTTTGATTTCGTTATCTGTAATATACCACCCGCGAGCAATTAAATCGTTATATTTTTCTGCTAATATTTTAATAAGAATACTCTTAAAATGCTCCCATTTATATATTAACTGCTCAAAAACTCTTGAATCAGAATGCTGCGGTATAAAATTTAATCCAACCAGTTCCATTCTTATTCTTACAATCTCATCAATCAGATAAGGAATATTTGTAAACCACCAACAACCAAACAGCATTAAATTATTAAATTTTCTTGCGAATACAGCTGTCTCATGAATATTTTCACGCGATAAAAATGTCATTAAAAATTTCACATCAGGATTATTTTTTACAAGATTAAGTATAGTATCTGTATCACTTCGTCCAACAGCATCTCCTGCTAATTTTATCGAGGGATTAACCTGACGCCTAACCCCGAACATTAATGCAAACGGAAGATTATATTTTTTTATAATAGGCATCAAAATCTCATCCAATACTTTATTTACAAACTCATCCTTTGAAGGATACTGAAAATCCGGCGGCACAGAACACATTACATATAAAGGATTTATCAGTTTAATCCATTTGCTGAAAAATTTTTTAATATTATCGACTGTTTTTTTATCAAAACTGTCATTAATATCCATTCCTTCTTTACTTAATACTGATATAACTTTCTTAAAATCAAATAACAAATCATCTATTCTTAATGCAGTTTTAAACTTATTATGTCTTATTTTACCGGACAGCCAGATCTTTCTTTCTTTTTCATTAAACGGGTTGTTTGTCATTACAACATATTTTATATTTGCAGTTTTAAAAACCAGTTCTATGTATTTATCAAGATCGATATTATTAAAATATTCTCTTATTTTGTTTAAATTTTTTTCTTTTACAGATATACCGAGTTTCGAAAGAACCGTAACAACTCCGCGCGCTGCTTCGGAAACCGGTGTGTTTTCAATAAATATTTTATTCCATACAAGTTCAGCCTGCTTCTCTACAGAAAATTTATAAAACTCTTCAGGTGTCAGATCTTTCTCATAAGTAAAATATTCCGCTATCAAATAATGATAAGTCAACAATTTGTCAATACCGTATAAAAACAAATCCCCAAATTCAGGCCCAAACAAATGAGTATGAATATCAATTATTTTTGTTTGATTTACAATTTCCTCAACTCTCTGCTCTAAAATTTTATCATTCATAATACAACTCCTGTAAATATTCTACTATAATAATATAAAATTATTTAAATTATTCTTGGCAGAAACTGACTTTTTATTGAAACAAACTGACAAAATTTACAGTACACTGTTATAAAACATAATTATTATAATGAAGATAACATACCGTCCCCATCCAATTTTTAATATCGTGCAATACAGCACTTACAACAATGTTCCCTATATTATATGCAAATTTTTATCTCTGCTTATTTTTCCAAACAGTTTTAAATTATAAAATTTAAGAGTTGATTATCATATATATGTCGGCAAGACAATATATCTTTACCAGGGTGTGAAATTCTTTTATGCATTATAGTGTAACATAATGTAGCAAATAAAAACCCATCTATTAACAGATAATCAATTATTGCAGGTATCATATAGAGTCAAAATAAAGGTTAGAGGATGATTAGTAGAAATAGCAAGTATAAGTATACAGTTAACTTTTTTAATGCTCACCTTAGTAACAAAGTGTCATCTTGCGACTATTTTTTTTAATATACATTAAGATTTTATAATATTTTATAGGCAGCATTATATTATATATAATAATATATTACTTAATCTGTACCTGAAAGCGGACAAGACCTTTTTGATGACTTTTTAACGGAGTATCAAACTTCCACTTTATTCTCCGTATTTTACTTACATTTGAAGCAGTATCATAATTACTATTACTCCATACTTCTACATTATAATTTGTAGAATAATAAACTTCAACATTCCCGGAATGAGGGATATTTGATATCTCTGCTGAATTTGTAATTAAAATTTCCTGTTCAGGTAAAGATTCAACAAATGAAAAATCCAATGCATCAAGATAAGATGTATTTGAATAAAAAATTTTATATGTCAGGATTTCATACGGTCTTGCTTCAGGACGATCTACCATCTTTATTATTGAAACATTTATATCCGGCGGGACAAATCGCAAATTATTTGATATAAAGGAAATCCAACTGTCCTTACCTTTCACATCAACAAGATCCTCAACTTTATCCATAACAAACAAAGTTACAATGCCGTTATCAGAATTTACAAATTCATAAACAGCGCCGTTATCATTAGTGCCGCCGTCATTTAATATACCATTGCCTGTACTATTACTCCACATTATCTCATTTGATACACTATTTAAAATTTCAAGTGTAACTATTCCTGTATAATTTGTTACTAATGAGCCGTTAAAATTTTCAATTCTTATTTCAACAGGTTCCCATTTATTAATTATACCAATAGTATCATGTGAGATTTTAAATCCCGACACTATATCGACAGCATCTGTATTAAAAGGAAAAGCATACCCGGAGGCAGGGATATTAGTTACTTCAGAAGAATAAAACACATCCATTGCTTCAATTTTAATATTGGAAACTACAGAAAATCGAATATTTGTTGCAGAGACATTACTAACAACATTAAAGACAACATTACAGGTAACAGAAGAATTTGGACTGATTATTAAATTTCCGGGATATAAATCAAGGAAAATTTCACTCCCGCTGGTTGCAATATTTGTATTTTCAGTATAAACATTACTCCCATCGGAATAAATCAAACTTAAACTCTCAACAGCAGATGAAGGAACAATATCACTGCCATCCATAGTTTCAGTATGAATATATATTCCTGTAATCTGTATATCATTAGCATTACTATTGGTATTTTCAAAATAGAATCTCATAAGATTCACATTTTTCTGATTTGCTTCTATATATACATTTGTAAAAAAATTAGAATAAGAAGAAACAACATAACTGCAAGGAGGATTGCCTGTACCTATTATATCACCCGGAGATTCAAATACAGCATATGCAACGATTTCATTATTATGATTCTGCTCTGTATCAGCAGAAGTATCTTCCTGTCCGAGCAATTCAACAGAATCCTTAGTTAAATTTCTATATCTGCAGTTACAGGGATCAGTGCCATTAACAGTATCCAGTACACCTAAAAACACAGAAGGGGAAGAAAAAATCTGAGAAAAATTTTGCGTAAACCATATTTCGTCCACATCAGTAGAAGTTCTTCCGGCTTCATACAAGATTCCGTTATTATTTCCCGTACCGGACTCAATTGCAATCCAGCCTATTGTTTCAGTACCGTGATATCCTGTCTGATTTTCTTCTTCTTCCAGAGCCACTTGAAAACCCGTAGTAGTAGAACCATTCGCACGGGTTTTAACCCATTGAGGATCATTAAAACTCATAACCTGATGCAAAACCGACGGTACAGACGAGAAAGTATACCCGAAATTTACAGATGCATAATTTTGCCCCGGGTCTGTGTCACCACAGGTTATATTTGTATCAAACTTATCTGCTATTATTTTCTTTCCGTCAGGCATTGTATATATTCCTTTTTCTACAACAATATAACTGACAGTTTCATTAACATGTGTCTGATCATTATTTGAAGGTTCCTGCAGTCTCAACTGAAAATTTGTACCTGTTACATTTCTGATTCTAACAGCTACAGGGTCAGATTCATTAAAAGATACCGGCGCAGCAACAATTACAGCATTGGTATAATATCTGTGAAACTTTACTGTTTGCCAGTTAGTATTAACCCAATTAAGCAGCACACCCACTTCACCTATTCCCATGCCGGCAGCACCTGACACCTGGAGTGTATAACTTGTTGCCGGAAGATTTACACCAACTATATCCTCTCCTGTTGTACTGCCTGTCCCTGTTATTCCATCATAATTTATATAAGCACAAAATGTACTCCCGTTGTCAGCTCCATTAATATTATAAGTAATAATATAAAAATTTGTTGAAGATGCAAGTAAAGTTCCAAGGTCAAACTCAACAGTCCCATTATCACCATTATATGTTCCAGAATCCACAAAGCCGTCTATTCCGCTGTCATAATATCCGTTTCGATTTACATCTGTATATATCTGCACAGTCGAAATAACATCAGAAGCATCATCTCCTGAGCCGGCAGCAGTTAAAGTAAGTTTAACATTTGTAATATTCTCTTTACTTCCTGTTCTTAATTTAACCTGAAAAATTGTCTGATTATTTCCATATCCCAACAAATTATTAGCAGGAGAAGATTCACCGCGGGAAACAAAAACAGCATTTCCTTTTACAGAATAAATTACACCCGGAGATTCCCACGCAATATAGTCAACAACTTCTGTAGTATGTGCTACTTCTGAATCATATGTAGTATCCTCTTCTATTTTAACATTAAAAGAGGAAATCCCCGGATCAGAAATTCGTGTTTCAGCATTATTATTTCCATCATATGTATTCATACTGTTTATTACGATCGGGACAGAATAATATGACTGAGAAAAACTTTGATTATAAAAACTATCAGTAACAAGATCAGGAGTTCTTTCAGATTCGTATTTTATATTATAATGCACTCCGGTTCCTGATGTCATAGCGATATAAGAAACAGTTTCCACTGCATGTTGGTCTGAATCTGCTTCTGCCTCTTCAAGAGCAATAAAAAAATTAGTAGAATATACACCATTATGTCTTGTTTTAACAAAATGAGAATCGTTAACACTCATAACAGAAGAAACAACTATAGGAACTGAAGAAAAATTATTTTTAAAATGTATATCAACCCAGCTTCCGCCTGAAACCTGATATCCGACAGTATTAGATATATTTGTTTTTCCTGCTTCTATAACAGAGCCGTCAGGCAAAACCCAGATTCCTTTTTCTACAACCATATAATTAATTGTCTCTTTTAAATGTAAGCCGTCCTGATTTGCAGGTTCCTGTATCTTTACCATAAAACTATTAGATACAACATTACTCACTCTGGCAACACAAGGTTCATCTTCATTAAAAGAGCCCACAGAAACAACGACCACAGGGTTGGTATAAATATTAACCAGAGCGATTCTGCGCCACACATTTGTGGCAAAATCATTCAGTCTGCCGACTTCACCTATTCCAGCTCCGCCGAAGTCATTTATAACTGTAAGATGTGCTCCTTCAACCGGGCCTCCTATTATAATCGGGGAATTACCGCTTTTAGTTCCTGTTCCGGTTATTCCGGAATTGCTTACTATAATATAATAAGTTGAACCGACTACAGCATTATATAAATCATACGAAACTAAAAAATCATATTCCCTGCTATTAGTCAATGTACCGAGGGAAAAAGTTACAACTCCGTTATCACTATTATAAACTCTATTTGTATCTATCTTAATGTCTACAGAGGAATCAATCTGTCCGTTTCTATCAGCATCAAGCCATAATTTTACATTAGATATAGTAACATTAGAATCATCGCCGCTGCCATTTGCATTAAGTGTTAATGAAACATTTGTAAAATCCTCACTATCCCCAACTATAACCTTTAATTGCAGTATTTCCTGATTTTCCTGATTTTGAGAAAGATTCTGAAAAGGGGTATTATCTCCCAGAGATATACTCATATAACCGCCGGTTAATGCTTTTATATTTGTAGTTTGTTCCCATAATAAATAACTCACAATTTCAGTGGTATGACTGGTTTCAGAATCATTACAGGTATCCTCTTCTACTTTAATTTGAACATTTGTTTCGGTTTTCGAATTATATCTCATATGAGCATTATCAGGACCGTCATAAGTAGCCATCATACAGAAAAATTCCGGAGTTAAAGAAAACGAACTTACAAAATTCAGATTATACCAACTACTGCTTACTGCATCAGGAGTATTATATGCTTCATAAGCCTTGCCAGCATTATTTCCATGTGTAGGAGAAACTGCAATCCAGCCTATTGTCTCTAAACCGTGAGAAGTTGTTTTATCTTCTTCCTCTTCCATTGCAACATCAAAACCTGCAGTACTGAGATTACGATGCCTTGTTGTTACATAATTAGCATCATTATGAGTCTGAACCATAGACAATACAACCGGTGTATCGGAATACTTATGTGAAAAAGAAACAGAATGCCATACATTTGCAACGCCTCTACCCACAGTATCTGAAGTATCAAACAATTCTGCTTCTATTTTTGTGCCGTCTTCTAAAATCCATACACCTTCTTTTATAACAAAAAAACTCACTGTTTCTGAAGAATGAATATTATCATTACAGGATGGTTCTGTTAATCTAACACTGAAACTATTTGTAGTTTTATTAGTTATTCTAACAATCACAGGGTCAGCATCATTATAACTAACAGGACGGGCTATAACTATATAATTAGAATAATAAACATTCCGGAGATTTACTGTAACCCATTCATTAGAAACAGAATTAATTACACCCACTTCACCTATATTAGTATACTGTGAATACAGCAAAACAGGAAACAGTAATAATATTAAAACAAGAATATTTTTACTCATTAAATATATTATAATACACTTATGGAAAAAGTCAATTTTTTGACAGCAGACATTTATTTTTTTATAATTTTAAACTTGACTATATAAAATAGCATAATATTATTTAAATAAATTTTTTAGAAGGAGTAGTATCATGGTAAACTACAAAGATTTAGGGCTGGTAAACAGCAGGGAGTTATTTAAAAAAGCTATGGAAGGCGGATATGCTATACCTGCTTATAATTTCAATAATATGGAACAGTTACAGGCTATAATAATGGCTTGTGCAGAATCGAACTCTCCTGTAATTTTACAGGTATCAAAAGGTGCTCGAAATTATGCTAATTCCACACTTTTACGCTATATGGCTGAAGGTGCTGTTCAGATGGCGAGAAAAGATTTAAACAGCAATATTCCTATAGTATTACATCTTGACCATGGAGACTCTTTTGAATTGTGTAAATCCACTATTGAGATGGGATTCTCTTCTGTAATGATTGACGGTTCTTCACTTCCTTATGAAGAGAATGTTGAATTAACAAAAAAAGTTGTAGACTATGCGCATAAATATGATGTTACTGTAGAAGGCGAATTAGGAGTACTTGCGGGGATTGAAGATGAAGTATCTTCAGAAGTATCACACTACACAAATCCTGATGATGTAAAAGACTTTGTTGAGAAAACAGGAGTAGATTCTCTTGCTATTTCAATAGGCACATCTCACGGAGCATACAAATTTAAAGTAGAACCCGGTCAGGAAATACCGCCGTTACGCTTTGATATTTTAGAAGAGATTGAAAAGAAGATTCCGGGTTTTCCAATTGTACTTCACGGTTCTTCATCAGTACCACAGGAATATGTTGAACTTGTAAATAAGTACGGCGGAAAATTACCGGGTGCAGTTGGAGTACCGGAAGACCAGTTGCGAAAAGCAGCCAAATCTGCTGTATGTAAAATAAATATTGACACTGACGGTCGTCTTGTTATGACTGCAAAAATAAGAGAAGTATTCGCAACACAGCCTGAAATCTTTGACCCAAGAAAATATTTAGGTCCTGCTCGCGAAGCTTTAAAAGAATTACTAATTCACAAAAACAAAGAAGTTTTAGGCAGTGCCGGCAAAGCATAAAAAATAAATAATATAATTAAAGGCGGGGAAGTTTTTCCTCGCCTTATAATCTTCCCTTTTCTATATAATAATGAAAAACATAAATGCTGTTATTTTTGATATGGACGGGATAATAGTTGACTCTGAACCATGGCAAATGAAAGCCTTTAATTTAACTCTTAAACCATTTAACATATCATTATCTGAAGAAGATTTTATTAAACTCATAGGCATACGCAGTATTGAAAATTTTAAACAATTAAAAAAGAAGTATAATCTCCCTGTATCAGCAGAGGAATTAACTGAAACAAAAAATAATTATTATAAGACAATTTTAAAAAATGAGATAAAGCCGAGAGAAGGGCTGATTGAACTTTTGAATTTTCTATTTAAAAACAGTTATAAAATTGCAGTTGCATCAGGTTCAATAAAAAAAGATGTAATTGATACACTCGAATTATTAGACATAAAACATTTTTTCCGGGTGATATTAAGCGGAGACGATGTTAAAGAAGGGAAGCCGGATCCTGAAATATTTATAAAAACCGCGGATAAATTAAAAATTCCTTATAATGAATGTCTTGTCATTGAAGACAGCCAGACAGGAGTCTATGCGGCAAACGCCGCAGGAATGCAGGTAATTGCTATTCCCACACATTACACGCAAAACCACAATTTCAGCAAAGCTGTTAAAGTTCTTAAAAGTTTAAAAGAGGTAATACCTTTTCTAAAACAGAATTAGTTTATCAATGCAGCTTTAAATTTCATATATGATTCCACAAACAGATGTGCTATATAAGGGTCAAACTGAGTACCGCTTAAATTTTTAATTTCCTCAAGCGCCTCTAAATCTGTTTTTGTTTTTTTATAAGGTCTGTAAGCTGTCATTGCATCGAAAGCATCTGCAACCTGAATTATCCTTGCGTATAAAGGTATATCATAGCCTTTTAATCCGTCCGGATAACCCGGATATTCTCCAGTTCGTTTTCCGTCCCATCGTTCATGATGGTGTCGTATTGCGTCCAATATTTTTTCGGAATAAAAGGATGACTTTAGAAAATTATATCCTTTTTTAGTATGCTCTCTTAACTGTAATTTTTCGCCCTGAGTTAATTTTTCTTTCTTTTTTAACAACTGTTCACTTATAAATATTTTTCCAACATCATGAAGTATAGCACTTATCCACAAATTAGGAATATCATCGTCAGTTATTATATTTTTTTGTGTTAATGCAGGTATCATAAAATTTACATACTGCTGAACTTTAGAAATATGCATAAGTGTAATCTGGTCTTTTCGTTCTATTGCACCCAGAATAGTAGGAAGTAATTCTTTATCCATATCCTTTCTCTCCTAATTATAATCTGTTAGAAATATAAATTATGTAAAGCAATTATTATAAATTTATTATCGGCAAAGAACAATTAAATTTTAATCTTATTTTAAGGATTTTAACAAGCCTGCAAGAAATAATTTCGCAAAATATTTGACTTTATATTTTTAATATATATATTATTAAATATATGATATCACACAGGGCAATAAAAAGATACATCTATCTTGGTATTATTATATTCTCTCTTTTCTTAAATTCATTATTGATAAGTTCCAATATAATAGAAATTAATACTAATTTCAAAAAACTCTATATTGGCGACAAATTAGAATATATTTTAGTTCCATCTAATTCATTAACTATAAGCAATATTTTAAATAAAGATATAAAATGGAACAGCGGCAGAAAGTATTTTAATTTCGGATCAACCTTAAAAGAATGCTGGGCAAGAATTAAGATAAATAATAAGGCAAACGATAATGTCTTTTTCTGGATCGACGGAAATCTTATAACGAAATTCAATATTTATTTTCCAACAAAAAAAGGAGTATATCAGAACTACTTTTTTGACAGAGAAAATAATCATATACATCCTGCATATATAAAGACCCATAAAATAATTATAAAAATTCCTAATAATTTAACTGCAGATAATTATGTGTTTTTTAAAGTATACAGCAATAAAAATCTGGTTTTTATTCCGTCACTTAAAATAAGAACAACAGCTTTATTCGATTTACAAAAAAATCTAATTTTATTCTGGTTATACGCAGGGCTAATGTTAATTGCCGGTGTAATAATATTTATCGCCTATTTATATTTAAAAGAAAAAATACATCTTATCTTTTCGCTGTATATTACTTCATGGCTTGGGTTTAACATAGGACTTCAGGGATTTGGAAACATTTATATCTGGAGTAATTCCTTATTCTTAATGGATAAATCCATATTCATATTCGGAAATATAATAGGCTGGAGTTCTGCGCTTTTTCTGATTTATATGTTAAATACGAAAAAAAATTACCCTTTAATTCATAATATTCTTTTCCTGGGTATAACTTTACCTGTATTTTCTTTAAGCATATTAATTCCTTTCCTGTCCAGTTTTAATCTGTTCAAAATTTTAATTTATCAAACACTATATATTTTACCCATAAATCTAAGCATATTAATATATATATCTTTTTTTAAAAAGAACAAAATTGCTAAATTATTACTAACAGGCTATTTTGCAATAGTATTAAATAATGTATCATTAATTTTAATAGCAAAATCAATTTTCTTTAATGGATTTTTATTTTTTTACGGTTCTATGCTCGCAAATATATGGTGGATTATCTTTTTTATTATAGCTCTATTAGTAAAACAGAAAGAGCAGACTTCATATATAAACAGATTAGAAGAAGAAATGAATTTTATGCAGTTTTCTATAGAAAACATTTCTGATGCTGCTTTATGGATAAATAAAAGCGGAGATATATTATATGCTAATAATGCTTTCTTTAAAATGTTCAACAAAGATAAAAATTCTCCTTTAAATGTTTTTAGTTTTTACCCGCACAAATCATGGAATAAACAATGGAATTATATAAAAAACAATAAAAAGCATTCGATAGAGATAAAATATAAAAAAAATAATAATATAATTAATTATTATGAAATATCATCCAATTATATAATATATAAAAATAAAGAATACATATTCAGTTTAATAAAAGATATAACAGAGCGAAAATTAAAAGAAAAAGAGATACTTACAAACAAAAAAAATCTGGAAGTTACATTAGAATCAATAGGTGATGCAGTAATTGCAACAGATATTGAAGGCAATATAACAATTATAAATCCGGTAGCCTGCAAGTTGACAGGATGGAAAAAAGAAGAGGCTATTGGGCAGCCTCTCTACAAAGTTTTTAAAATAATTAATGCAGCCACCCGATTGCCTGCAGAAAATCCTGTAGATAAAGTACTTTCCACAGGCAATGTAGTCGGTCTGGCGAATCATACAATTTTAATATCCAGAGATAAAAAAGAATATCAGATTGCAGACAGTGGTGCGCCGATAAAACTTGACGGCCAAATAATAGGAATAGTTTTAGTTTTTAGAGATGTAACAGAAGAATATATATTAAACGAAAAATTGCATCAAGCGGAAAAAATGGATGCAATAGGCCAATTAGCAGGCGGAATAGCACATGATTTTAACAATATGATTAACGGAATAATGAGCAGTGCAGAACTTCTATTAATGGAATTTGGAAACGATTTAAAACAGGAAATCAAAGAATACATCGACATTATAATAAAGATGGCTGAAAAATCCGCACATCTTACAAAACAGTTGCTAATTTTTTCACGCAAATCAAAAATGCAGAATATACAAATGAATATTACTAAGGTAGTTTCAGAAACTATAGAGATGCTCAAAAGGACTATACCTAAAAAAATAGAAATTGAATTTATCTCAAAAGAGAATGATTTATATGTAGAAGGTGATCCGGTACAAATTGAGACTGCCTTATTAAATCTGGGAATAAATGCACGCGATGCAATGCCTGACGGCGGGAAAATCTCTTTCAATATAGAAAAAACAACTGTTTCTAAAAATATATTAACTCTAAACAGCCTTAATCCTGAAAATCAAGAATACATTAAAATATCTGTAAAAGATACCGGTATTGGAATTCCGAAAGACAAATTAAATAAAATATTCGAGCCGTTTTTTACAACTAAAGAGAAAGGTGCAGGCACAGGATTAGGACTGGCTGCAGTTGAGAGAATTATAACTCACCATAACGGCTTTATAGAAGTTTCGAGTGAAGTAGGTAAAGGAACTGAATTTACTATATTTCTGCCGGAATTTAAAAAGAAATCTTTTAATAATATAAATCAGAAAGAAGGTATATATACCGGTAATGGAGTTATTATTGCTGTTGAAGACGAAGAACTTTTAAGGAAGACTCTGTCAAAAATGCTGACGCGTCTCGGATACTCTAATAAAATCTTTTCAAATGGTTTTGAATTTCTGGATTATTATAAACAAAATAATAAGGATATAGATATTGTTATGCTTGATATTATTATGCCGAAAATATACGGAACAGAAATTTTTTATAAAATAAAAGAGATAAACCCGGAGCAAAAAATAATTTTTATGTCCGGTTATACTAAAAATATTAATATTAATGACTTTAAGCAACAGGGATTAAACGGTTTTCTGTCAAAACCGTTCACTTTAAGCAAACTCTCTCAAATAATATATGATGTATTAAATTCTTAACCTTATTACTTGGCTTTACCCTGATTAGCAACAGATTCCATTGCTTTTTTAACAGCTTCAGGGTCACCAAGATAATAATGTTTAACAGGTTTGAGCTCTTCATCAAGTTCATAAACCAGCGGCATACCTGTAGGAATATTAAGTTTAACTATCTCTTCATCAGATATATTATCAAGATATTTTACTAATGCACGGAGGCTGTTTCCGTGTGCAGCAATAATAACTCTTTTCCCGGATTTTATAGTAGGAGCAATTGTATCTTTCCAATAAGGCAGGAATCGTTCAACAGTATCTTTTAAGCATTCAGTTAAAGGAATATCCTTTTCATCTAAATCCTTATATCTTGGATCTTTTCCAGGATATCTATCATCATCTTTTGTTAAAGCAGGCGGCGGAACATCGTAACTTCTTCTCCAGATTAATACCTGCTCTTCCCCATGTTTAGCAGCTGTTTCTGATTTATTTAATCCCTGTAATGCACCGTAATGCCTTTCATTTAATCTCCAGGAACGATATACAGGAATCCACATTAAATCCATTTCATCCAATGTAATCCACAAAGTTCTAATTGCCCTTTTTAAAACAGATGTAAAAGCAACATCAAAAGTAAAACCTTCTTCTTTTAATGTTTTTCCTGCATTATGGGCTTCTTCAATTCCTTTTTCAGACAAATCAACATCTGTCCACCCTGTAAATCTATTCTCTTTATTCCACAAACTTTCACCATGTCTTAATAATACAACTTTATACATACCTCTTTCTCCTCCTGTTATATTTTCAGACTTATCTTATAAAACTAAAAATTAAAGTCAAGCAAAATTTCTATCTAACTATATATTATTAAAAAATTTTAATGAACACTTGATATATAAAAATATACTATTATATTATTATGCATTATGGATAAATTTGAAAAACATTTAATAAAAAACGGAGAGCTTAAATACCTTAATTCAAGAGAAAGAGATGAAGGGGTCAGAATGTGTTTTAACAAATACGAAATATCCACAGATAAAAAAAATTTTTTAAATTTTTCAACAAATAGTTCCCAATCATACACTGACTTTGCATATATAAATATAAAAAAACAGTTAGAAGAAAATAAAGATATAACGGCAATTTTTTTTACAGGTTTCTTATTTTTAATAGGAGGCTTAAAGGCAATTCATGAATTAAAACTTAAAATTCCGGATGATATTTCTATTATAAGTTTTGATGATTTTCCAGAATTACATATGTATCCAATAGCAATAAGCACAGTCTCTCAGCCCATAAAAACAATGGGAAAGAAAGCAATAGATTTTTTATCAAAAAGGATAACAGGAGAAACCGGTTCACCTTTTCAAAAAATTTATAAATGCAAACTTTTAATACGGGATTCTGTTAAAACTATTTAAATAAAGGAATTTAAACAAATGAATAAACGGATAAAAATAACAGTTACAGAAAACAATATTGCCGAATTAAAGATGAATGATGAAAAGAACAAGAATGTTTTTGCAGAAGATTTCATCAATGAATTAATAGAGGGCTTGGATAAGATTGAGACAGAGATAAAGCCCAAAGTATTAATTTTAAGGGGATTAAACGATGTTTTCTCTGCCGGAGCAGAAAAGCAGAATCTTCTTGATTTATGCGATGGGAAAGTCTTTGTGAAAGATTTAATTATATCCGAAAGACTTATAAACACACCATTTCCTGTTATAGCTGCAATGGAAGGGCATGCAGTAGGCGGGGGATTAATTATGGCTGCCTGCTGCGATATTGTTCTTGCTGCAAATGAAAGCCGCTATGGTGCTGTATTTATGAATTTAGGTTTTACTCCGGGAATGGGCAGCACAACTCTGTTAGCAGAATTAGTTGGCTCGTTTATTGCCAATGAAATGATGTTTACCGGAACTCTCTTTAAGGGTTCTCAACTGGCTAAAAAAAGCACTAATATCAATTATATTCTGCCTAAAAAAGATGTTATAACTAAAGCCTACGATATTGCAATGCAGATAAGTGAAAAAAACATAAAATCCATCTATCTGTTAAAATATGCATTAAGTGCAAAGAAGAAAAAACTGCTTATAGATGCACGAGTACAGGAAGATTTTATGCACAGGTTAAGTTTCTCATTTCCTGAAACAAAGCAAAAAATAGAAGAATTATACGGAAGGTAAATTATATGATTAATATTAATATGGAAAACAGAACAGTTTTAATAACCGGCGGCACAAAAGGTATAGGATATGCAACAGCATTACAATTTGCAAAAGCCGGCGCTCAGTTATATTTAACATACAAATGGGGATCTGCTGATACAAACAAGATTTTTAATGACTTTGAAAAATTGAATGCTCCGGAGCCTGTTCTTATTGAAGCTGATGTTGCTGTTGATGAAGATACTGATAGTCTTTTAGAAAAAATATCTGAAAAAGAAGAT
>CAYQNP010000251.1:0-13504 GCA_964418785.1 uncultured Spirochaetia bacterium
TATAAGAACATTAAATTTCTCACAGCAGACGGAACTAAAGGCTGGGAAGAGGAAGCACCTTTTGACAGAATAATTGTGACAGCAGGCGCACCGAAAATACCTCAACCGCTTGTTGAACAACTTGCTGTTGACGGCATTATGGTTATACCTGTCGGCACTTCTTCTTTTCAAATATTAAAAAAAATAATTAAAACAAATTCAGAATTAAAAATCATAAATTCCATAGAATGCGCTTTTGTACCGCTTAAAGGAGAATACGGATGGTAAAAAAATTATATCTCTTATTTATACCTGTCATTATCACCTTAATAATCTTTCTATATCTCAATGCTCCTGTTAATAACGGAGTTACAAAAAACATTACGATTAATAAAGGAATTACATTTCACCATATAGCAAATATCCTGAAAAAAAACAGATTAATTAAATCCGAATTTTTATTTTTAAGCATAGTAAAAATAACCGGCTCTGACAAGAAATTAATGCAGGGGTATTATGAATTAAGCGACAAATATTCTACATTAAGAATAATAAAAATTTTAACCAGGGGCAATATTGCAACCAGAACTTTCACTATTCCTGAAGGCTACAACATATATAAAATTGCCAAATTATTAGAAAAACAGAATATTACTTCTGCTGACAAATTTTTATATCTCGTTAAAAACAAAAAAATTATTTCAAAATACAAAATAAACTCTGCATCTCTTGAAGGTTTTTTATATCCGGATACATACACAGTTCCATTTAACATCCGGGCAGAAGAATTAATCGATATAATGGTAAAAAACTTTTTTTCAAAAATAGATAACCTTTATATAAAACGAATGAAGAAATTAAATTATACATTAGAATATACTGTAAAATTAGCATCACTTGTTGAATGGGAAGCAAAAGAGGATTTTGAACGGCCGTTAATAGCGTCTGTATTTATAAACAGGCTGAAAAGAAATTTAAATCTCGGTTCGTGCGCAACTGTTTTATATGCTCTTGGGAAACATAAAAAACGATTATTATTTAAAGATTTAAAAACCCGGTCAGAATATAATACCTACATATATAAAGGCTTACCGCCTACCCCGATATGTAATCCAGGGTATAAATCAATACTTGCAGTACTTTTTCCGGCAAAAGAAAATTATCTTTACTTTGTATCAATGAAAAACGGAAGGCATTATTTTTCTAAAACTTATTCAGAGCATCACAAAGCATATAAAAAATACATTCTTGGAATAAATAATTAAAAGCAGCCATTTATTTTTTATTTGACTTTTTTATCTGACTTTATATATTAAGCCCATTATGAAAAAGTTAAACATAGGACTAATAGGATTTGGAACAATAGGAAGCGGTGTTGTAAAACTTGTACAAAAGAATAAGAAGCTAATATTTGAAAAGACCGGAATCAAATTAGAATTAAAAAAAATAGCAGATATAGACATAAAAACCGATCGCGGTGTTAAAGTTGACAAAAAGATTCTAACTACAGATGCAAATGAAATTTTTCAGGATTCAGAAATTGACATTGTAATAGAATTAGTGGGCGGAACAACTATAGCAAAAGATTTTGTAATAACTGCATTAAATTCAGGAAAACATGTTGTTACAGCGAACAAAGCGCTTCTTTCCAGATACGGGAAACAGATATTTAAGACAGCAGAGAGAAACAAGAAATACATCCAGTTTGAAGCAAGTGTAGGAGGCGGTATTCCGATAATAAAAGTAATAAAAGAGAGCCTTGCTGCTAATAAAATAGAACAGATATACGGAATAATGAACGGAACAACAAATTATATTTTAACCCGTATGGAAGAGGACAAAATAGATTTCAAAGAAGCATTAAAACAGGCACAGGAATTAGGTTTTGCAGAAGCAGATCCGACTTTAGATATTAGCGGCGGTGATGCTGCACACAAACTTCAGATACTGGCTTCAATCGGTTTTAATAAATATATAGAAGATTCTAAGATATATTATGAAGGCATAGAAAATATCGACTTAACAGATATTATGTATGTATCTGACCTGGGATATAAGATAAAACTGCTTGCAATAGCAAAAATAGAAAATAAAGAGATTGAGTGCCGCGTGCATCCGACTATAATACCGGACAGACATTTGTTATCTTCAATCAATGATGAATTTAATGCTATCTATGTAAAAGGCGATGCAATGGGCCCTCAGCTGTTTTACGGAAAAGGTGCAGGTTCACTGCCGACAGCAAGTGCTGTTGTCTCAGATATACTTGATATTGCAAAAAAATTAATGGATAATAACCAGAATTATACTGAAAAATTTTATAATGAAAATCCTAATTTGAAAATTAAAAATTTTAAAGATATATCAAGCAGATACTATTTCCGTTTTCATACTGTTGATAAACCCGGTGTACTGGCTAAAATCGCATCTATTCTCGGGAAATTTAACATAAGCCTTACTTCTGTTATTCAAAAAGAAACCGGACAAAAGGTAGTGCCTATTGTAATGCTCTCTCATAAGGCATACGAAAACGATGTACAAAAAGCTTTAAAAGAAATTAAAAAACTGAATATAGTTAAAAACTTAAAAATTATCAGAATAGAAGATTTATCCTGACAATGAAAAAAATCTTAATAAAAAACGGTAATCTTGTTTTTGAAGACAGAATAAAAAAGCAGGATATTTTAATAAAAAATAATAAAATAATTTCAATAAAAGATTCAATTCCTGTTAAAGATCAGTATCATATTATAGATGCAGACAACAAGTATATTCTTCCCGGCGGTATTGATGTGCATACACATATGGCACTCGAAGTCTGGAAGAATATGGTATCCTCAGATGATTATTTGACAGGTTCGCAAGCTGCTGTAAACGGAGGTATTACCACTTATTTCGGATTTGCTTATCAGAAAAAAAATGAATCATTACTTGATGCTTACTATCGGGAACAGAATAAAATTAATAATAAAAGTGTATGCGATTATAAACTTCATATAGGTATAACTGATTTATCTGAAAATTACGATAAAGAAATAAAACAATGCATAAACAGAGGATTAACTACATTTAAAATTCATCTTAATGACCCTGCAGTAGATACTGTTTTTCTATATAAAATTTTTAAAAGCATAGCAAAATATAACGGCATTGCAGTACTTCATTGTGAAGACGGAAAACTTGTAGAATATTTAAAGCAGGAATATGTAAGGAAAAACAAAAAAAGTATTCTGTATCATCCTGCAACAAGAAAAAACTATATTGAAAAAATAGCAATTGATACAGTAATAGATATTGCAACAGAACTCAACACAAAAATATATATAGTTCATGTTTCAACATCCGAAGGAGTAAATGCAATAGCAAGAGCAAAAGAAAAAGGGAAAATATGGATTGAAGCAGAGACTTGTCCTCAATATCTTATATTTACAGAGAATAAATACAGAGAGAAGAACGGATATCTTTATTCCTGCTCACCTTCTTTTAAATCGAAATATGACAGAGATGCTCTCTGGAATGCACTGAAAAAGGGAATATTAAAAGTAGTATCATCTGACCATTGCCCGTTCACCGTAAAACAGAAAAACTACGGAAAAAACGATTTTACAAAATTGCCTTACGGTATTCCGGGAATAGAGACAACATATCACATATTATTGAGCGAAGGTATGAAACGCGGATTTAAAATAAACGAAATAGTAAAATTAATTTCCACAAATCCTGCTAAAATTTTCGGATTGTATCCGCAAAAAGGCACTATTAGAAAAAACGGTTCTGCCGATATTGTTATATATAATAAGAAAAAAAATTTTAAGATATCGCATAGAAATATGATGACTCAATGTGATTATTCGCCTTATGAAAATATGAATATAAAAGGAAAAATTGAAACAGTAATTGTTCAGGGAAAAATAGCAGTTGAAAATGAAAAATTTATTTTATAAAATTTTAATTATTTTTATACTACTTGCTGTAAATTCATACAGTGCATCAAACAAAACAAACAGCACAACATCAAAAAGCAATTACATAAGCCCTGAAGAAAAAAAGAGAGAAGAACTAAAGAAAAACTTAAAATTCTGGGAAGACACACTTAAATACGGCACTATTACGCAGAAGATAACTGTAGTTAATTACATAAAGGCGCACAATGTTAAGGAAGCGGAAAATCTTATTGTCAAATATTACGATGGCGAAAAAAATTTTAAAGTTAGAAAAAGTATGATAGAAGCTTTAATCTCATTCTCAAATCACAGTGCTGTAACTTATGTATCGGAAATGTTTAAAAAAAAGAATAAATCCAAAGATATGAAAAAATTTTTAATGCAGGCAGTATCGGAACTGAAGTATAAAAAAGCATATAAAGATATTCTGAATTTTTTGGACGATGAAAATTTAAGGATAAGAATGCAGGCTATCAGAACTATAGGGGAACTCGGAGTAACAGAAGTCATTCCGACTTTTATTACAAATTATAAAACAGAAAAGAATGAACGGATAAAAACAGAATATATACTTGCGCTGGCGAGATTAAAATCACCTAAAGCAGAAAGCATTCTTTTATCTGTATTTACAAATGCTGACGAGCCGGAATTAAACAGAAGTTATGCTGCAACAGGTCTCGGATACATACAAACCAAAAAGGCTCTTGATACGCTATTAAGATTTTTACCGAAAGAGAAAGCAGCAATACGGCATAGAATCGCCGCTGCTCTCGGTTATTATAATGAGCCTGAAGTTATTACAACTTTAATTGACCTTTTAAAAGATGATGATAAAGGTGTCAGATACTATGCAATAAAATCGCTTGAAAAATTAAAAGCGCAAAAGGCAATTGATGCCCTTAAATATAAAAAAGATTATGACCCTGAATTTAAAATAAGAATAGAAGCCAGAGAAGCCTTAAAAAATATAACAGGAAAAACAAACTGGTAATATTAATTTGCGTTCTGCAATGATGCTTTAACAAACTCTCTGAATATGGGGTGCGGATTTTCCGGCCTGGATTGAAATTCAGGATGAAATTGTACTCCGATAAAAAACGGATGCTCCGGTATCTCAACTATTTCAACAAGATTTCTCTCTTTATATATACCGCTGAAAATCATTCCGTTTTTCTCAAATACTTCCCTGTATTTATTATTAAATTCATATCTGTGTCGATGACGCTCTATAACCTCTTTTTTATTGTATATCTTTGAAGCCAGAGTTCCGGGTACAAGTTCGCACTTATACCCGCCAAGTCTTAATGTCCCGCCTATATTCTGCAGATTCTTTTTATCTTCCATTATGTCAATCACAGGACTCTTACAATTCGGTTTAAATTCAGAACTGTGTGCATCAGGCAGTTTTAATACATTTCGCGCATACTCAATAACAGCACACTGCATACCAAGACAAATACCGAGGAACGGGATATTATTCTCTCTCACATGTTTTATAGTTGTAATTTTTCCTTCAACACCGCGTTCGCCGAAACCGCCGGGAACAATTATTCCGCCCAAGCCTTTTAGTGCTTCAACACCCTCTTCTTCTATTTTCTCAGCGTTAATCCATTTTATATTAACTTTTACATCGTTTGCTATACCGCTATGCTCTAATGCCGCAGCAATACTTATATATGCATCATGCAGCTCTATGTATTTCCCTACAAGCCCGATATTTAATTCTTTATTTATACTCTTTACTTTCTTTACGAGAAAATTCCAGGAATTATTATCTTTCTTTGGTGTCAAATTAAGTTTTTCCATTATAATTTTATCCAGACCTTCTTTTTTTAGATTTAAAGGAATTTCATATAAGGTCTCTGCATCAACAGCATTTATAACCGCATCATTTTCAACATTGGTAAATAAAGATATTTTTTCTCTTATATTTTTAGGCAGGCGTTTTTCAGTTCTACATAAAATAATATCCGGCTGTAATCCTAATTCATTTAATTTCTTTACTGAATGCTGCGCAGGCTTTGTTTTTAATTCACCGGCTGTTTTTATATACGGCACCAGTACAAGATGGATTAATAAAAAATTCTCTTTGTTTAATCTTAATTTAATCTGACGAATAGCTTCAGTAAAAGGCTGACTTTCTATATCACCTATTGTACCGCCAAGCTCTGTTATAAGAATTTCCGAACCTGTTTTCTGCGGCACCTGTTTAATTCTGTCTATTATCTCGTCTATAATGTGTGGAACAACCTGTACTGTTTTCCCGTTATAATCCCCTCTTCTCTCTTTCTGTATAACTGAATTATAAATCTGTCCTGTTGTAAAATTATTTATTTTTTTTAAATTTATATCAACAAATCTTTCATAATGTCCTAAATCAAGATCGGTCTCTCCGCCGTCTATTGTTACAAAAACTTCACCGTGCTGATACGGACTTAAAGTCCCTGGATCAACATTTATATATGGATCTATTTTTAATAAAGTTACTTTAAAACCCCTGTCCTTTAAAATCCTTCCTATTGAGGAAGTTGCAATTCCCTTTCCGAGAGACGATATAACCCCGCCTGTTATAAATATGAATTTATATCTTTTCATAGTAATCGGACACCTCAAAAAAATTTTTCCTTTATTGTAATGCTTTTATTTTTATTGTCAATTTTATTTTTTATAAAATATAGATTATTTAACTTCGAAAGAAAATTAAAGCAGATAAATTAGTATATGAAAAAAAAGAGCAGCCGGAAATCAGCCCGACTGCTCTTTATATAAATTATTTGTTTTCAGTTGTCATTAATTTCTTTAATTCATAAGAGTAGTTATAGAACTCTTTTAAAGACATCTCTTTAAGATAAACAAATCCACGGGTTGCACGAATCTGCGGATGATAATTATTATAAAAGAACTCTTCTCCAAGATAGGTTTTTAACTGCTCATACTGTTCAACCATTATTTTTTGAGCAAGTTCAGAAAAAGGTCCGTCATGCTGATAACTCGGAAAAGATGCTTCTTTCTGTGAACCAAAACAGTTAAGAAAAATATAATTAAGTAAAGCCATTGAATTTAATGAAACAGGTATATACATATTTGCTTCAGCAGGATGAAATCTGTACCATACATTTCTATAGCCCCATATTCTTATATCAGATCTGCCTGTCTCTTTTTCATATATTTTCAATGCTTCAGTAATAGCCTGTAATACTTTATAGTGAGTATCAGGTCCGCTTCCTTCCGGGTCAAACGCAACTGTTATAATAGTCGGCTTTACTTCTCTTATCATATTCAGTATAGGTTATACATCTCGCTCAAGTTCAGGATTTTCTGTAAAAATATCTCCGGTGTAAAATCCAAGTCGCTTATGAAAAACAGAAGACACATGGAATCCGAAATATCCCCAGACAAGCTCTGCCTCAAACTCACGAACCATACCTTTAATTCTCTGAATATATACTAAATCTTTCTTGCCGGGATACTGCGTTTTAAAATAATTAATAAGTTCTTCTATTCGATTCTTTATATTTTCAATGTCAGTATCTTCTAAAACTTCAATAAGTATACGCAGATATCTTTTAGCCAGAGCCTTTTCTTTCGGGTGCAGCATATTAGCAGCAAGACCGTCAAGAAAATTGTATATATCATTATTCTTGGCTTCAATATTACCCGGATCAAAATATCCTGCATTTAAAAGTTCAAAAAATTCAGGGGTGTTAATAAATTTCTTTAAGTTTTCAGTTAAATAAAGCATATATTTATTGGTTACAGAAGTAAATCCGCTGGTTAAATATGAAAAATAATTTGTATTACTCGGTTCTCGCACTATTTTAATTATATAAGGAAGATATCCCAACATTTCATCATCATGGTGCGGTGAAGTGTGCAGTATTGTTTCGTTCTTAAGATTTAAGAGACCTTTATCTATATTGCTTAAGATACTGCTTTTTACATATTTTTTTATATCTTCTGCAGTTCTTTTTCTTTTTTTCATTACTTCAAGATTAAATCTGTCTTTCTTTAATTCATCACATGTAACATCGTCAATCCGTTTATTGTGATTAAAAGAATAGTTTAATAGATGTCGTTTTTCATCTTCTTCGGTAATGGGGTTCTTTCTTGTCAGGTCAATGTATATTCTCTCTATTAATTGCGATGCAGCACCTTTAGTAAGATAGAATCTTGCATTTGGGGCATCCTGCAGAACACTTGCAGGATATTTAATGTTTTTAGGTAATTGGATAGATTCTGCAACTATTTTTGCTTTTGCCTCACCGGCAGCTATTATAATTTGAACAGCATCTCTCCTGTGTGTAATAGTAGATAGCCCTATAGTTATAACAAGTCTGTTTCGGGCAATTTCAATTCCGCCGAGATCAGTTGCAGCTGCGGCTGCTGTTTCGTAATTTATTGGTATGAGCCGCGTTGTTGAAAAGAAATCAGAACCGCTAACATTAAAACCTATATGCCCGTCAGGCCCTATACCGCCAAGGAAAAATCCTATGCCGCCTTTTTTCTGTATCTCTTTTTCATAGTCTGTACAAAATTGGTCAATCTTTAAAATAGCATCTTTCTGCAATTGCTCAAGATAGGTCTTCGGCTGTCTGTATCTTAGTGTTAAATCAACTTTGTAATCAGGAAACACCTCTTCTAATTTCATATCATCCGGAATACCTATTTTTGAAGTGTCGATAAGCAATGCTTTCTTCTCGTCAAATCCAAATTCCTTCATATAAAACTTTTTAATGTAATAATAGAAACTATTTTGCTGAGTAGGATAAATAGGATAAAATTCGTCGATTTGAACAAAATGTAAAGAGCCAATATCAGGTTTCTTAGTGGGGTCAATTCCATACTCTTTCAGTTCTTTTTTTACCTTGTTAAGTTCCCAATTCTGCAGATAATATTCTGTCCACTTAATAAAATGTTCCGGTGTTTTACCTGTAGGAAGTGACACAACTCCACCCGGATTTTTCTGCACCCATTCAATAAATCTGAGTGCTGTAAATTTTCCGAGCATAGGAAAATTTTCAACCACAATACTTTTGATCTTCTCAGTAGGGCTGTAAATGTTTTCATAGCCGCTCTGAGCAAGAAACTTTTCTTCAACTACAGACTCTGTGTTGTACTTCATAACTAAACTCCTTTACATAGTAAAATGTATAAATGTATATACATAATAACCGCGAAAAAATTTTTGTCAAGTTTTTTTTTAAATTTTTTTTGAAAAAATACTAATTATCGAAATAATTTACATACAAAATTTAGGATTAGATTATTTTTCATTATAAAAAGACGCACCGTCCCCTTTTCTTCTGTTCTTCTGAAACAATAAGAGCTATTCCCTTATTACTTGCAATAAGAGATAACTCTTTAGATGTTTTAATAGATACCAGAAATTTTATATATAGAAAATTTAATTTTTCTAAAAAAAATTTTTCAAGAACTGAAATTAAATCTTTTGCGAATTTTATTATAAAAAGCGGGTTGGGGCAACTTCTTGTGGATAAAAAAATAAAAAATCTGGTAGATTATGCTACAGGAGTAGAAGTTGGTCTGGACAGTAACGGCAGAAAAAATCGTAGTGGAAAATTAATGGAAAACTTAGTTGAAGACTTTATTAGAAAAATAAGTAATGACTTAAAAATAAAGTATATACCTCAGGCAACCGCAAAAAAGATAAAAGCGTATTGGAATATTGAAATCATAGTAGATAAATCTTCAAGAATTATAGATTTTGCTATAAACAAAAACGGGAAACTATTTTTTATAGAAGTTAATTTTTACGGAGGAGGGGGTTCAAAATTAAAATCAACGGCAACAGAATATGTAAAAATGAATGAATATTGGAATAATCAGGGAGTTGAATTTATTTGGATAACTGACGGAGCAGGTTGGAAATCTACTCTAAATCCATTAAGAGAGTATTTTGACAAGGCAGACTACTTGTTAAATTTAGAAATGTTAAAAAATGATGTTTTAAAAACAATTATAATCTCAAATACAAATTATATATAATTTTTTTATTTTACTAAAAAGCAAATAGATATAGTATATAAAACAAAATGGTCATACCATATTTTAAATCAAATGATGATGCATTTATTTTACTAAAAGGTGATATATTTGAATTGCTGCCCCAATTTGATTTTAAATTTGATATGATTTTTGCAGATCCACCTTATTTTCTGTCAAATGGAGGGTTAACAATAAATCACGGGAAAATTACAAGTGTAAATAAAGGGGAATGGGATAAATCGAGAGGCTTTGATTATATCAATAATTTTAACAAACAATGGTTGAGACTTATTCGTGATAAAATGAAAGAAAATGCAACCATTTGGATTAGCGGGACAATGCATAATATTTTTAGTATTGGACAGATGTTAATAGAATTAAATTTTAAAATCTTAAATATAATTACATGGCAGAAAACAAATCCGCCGCCAAATTTTTCTCGTCGTTATTTTACGCATTCTACAGAACAAATTATCTGGGCAAGAAAAAATACAAAAGTTCCGCATTATTTTAATTATGAACTAATGAAGGAAATTAATAACGGAAAACAAATGAGAGATGTCTGGACTTTCCCTGCAATTGCAAAATGGGAAAAGTCATGCGGAAAACATCCCACACAAAAACCATTATCAGTATTAACCAGACTTATTCTTGCATCAACAAAACAAGGAGACTGGATATTAGATCCTTTTACAGGCAGTAGCACTACAGGCATTGCTGCCAATCTATTAAACAGAAAATTTGTAGGCATTGATATAGAAGAAAATTTTCTTAAAATCAGTAAAAATAGAAAACTGGAAATTGAAAATAAAAATATATTTTATGAATACAAAAAAAGACTAAAAATATCATAGGCATATCAAGGGGACGGTGCAAAACTTTATATACTTTATGCGCCAAGCCTGAAGACTCGGATACATTAATTGGGACAAATGATTATTTACCTCTACTCATAATCCGAGCCTGAAAGGTCGGCTGCAATACAAATACACAATGTCATACTCCGTCCCCGAAAAACTGTATGCCTATAGAATGAGTTCCATAATTCCCAAGATTAAATATATAGTAGGCACTATATACAATCTCAAAATTGTAAAACTTATAACTAAATCCTGCACCAATACCATTAATCCTGAATATATCACTTCCCCCGAAATTTATACCTGTTCTTACTTTAAATCTATTCATTAAATATTTCAATTCAAATCCTGCTTTACCTGTAACTTTATTCTGAAAACTGCCTATTTCTCCAAGCAATGATAAATTAGAAATATTATAAATACAGCCTGCTGTAAATTTATCAATTAAAACATCATAATCTTTTGAATCAATATCATTTAATGTTCCGCTGATTTTAAAATTCTCAAACATCTTATATATTATTCCCAGACTTCCGCCGATTTTAATTATACTGCTGTTCTCATTATCTATTTTATAACTTTCATACTGAATATCTGCACCTATTCCAAGAATTATTTTTCTCATATTATAATTATACATAAATAAGGATTCAATATTTTTAACATTATCACCTAAAGCATCAAATGACAGATAATTAAAAAGCATCCCTATTTTACTATAATTATTTAATTTAGTTCCGCCTATAAAATTAATATTATTAATATTTCCGAAATCAACACCTGCGGAGAAATAATTCCCGCTAATACCAGTTATAAACCTATTTTTCAAAATAAATGCAGGATTTTCCGAGGCAATACCGTTATCTTTAATAACGCTTATATTTCCAATACCGGATTCATCAGGGAGCCATATTTTTCCGACTGCACTGCTAACCAGCCATACAGAGAATAAAAACATTAATAGTATATATTTAATACACGACATACAGAATTCCTTTATAATTATAATCCTTATATTTTATTTGATAGAAATACATATTAACCGATTTAGACACAAAATCTTGTAAATTAATACAGATAGAATTATTTCCTGCGGAGCATTCTTTTTTCAAATGACAGACGCGCAGCCCGGTCATAGTATAAATATTAACTTCAACCTCACCTGATTCAGGCAAACTGAAGTCAATATTAAAAGCAGACTCATTTTTAAATTTCAAAATTGATTTCGGCTGGGGAACAATTATTGAAGCAGGTAAATTTTTACTTATCTTTTCAAGAACAAGCATATTTACAGAAAGCGGTTCAATCTTTACTGCAAAAGTCGAACTTACATTTCCTATACTTTTGCTTTTAGTATATATTTTTCCCGGAGTTTCTCTATTATTATCCATTGGAGAACTTCCGGAAATATAATAGTTCACACCTGTAAACTCATCATTATCCATTCCAATTAAATGAATATTAGCGGTATGAGATTCAGTTACATTTCTGTTAATCAGAAAAATACTTATATTATTTTTATTTTCATTTATTGAAGCAACAGCAGATATATCCGGTATTGTATAAGTATAATCATCAGCATCACCAAAAGTAGAATAATAAAAATTTGTTATAGGGGAATTATCCACATAAGTATCAACATAAATATTATTAAAGTAATCAATCATCATTTTATACAGATAAAATGACGGAGTAATAACTCTACCGATACCGGAGTCATCGTCATCACCAAGTAAGCCATAAGTATGTTTCTGCTGTGTTTCCAGGAGCCATACCTGAGCAATTTTAACATAATCGGAATTTTGTATCATTCTTGTTAAAAAAGAAGCTCTTAAAATGGCTGTTCCGAGGTAATCGTGGTCATTATAATTATAAGATATTCTATCATTATATTCTGTCATACCTATAAAAACATTTTTATCAGAGAGATAAGTTTTAACTGCAGTAATAGCATCAGGAATTTCTCTAAGCCAAGCCATACCGGCAAAAGAGCTGTTTTCCCAAGTATAAGAGACAGGCCCGCCGAGCCACCATGCCCACTTTTGTGTATCCTGTATATTGGTATAAACCAGGTCAGAATAAGTATGAATAGCAAGCCAATCAATTAAATCATCTGCAGGGTACTGACTCTGAACTGCAGGAATAACAGTATCCCACATATCTTTATTTCCCGGGAGACCTATTTTTAAATCAGGATTAAAGTTTTTTATCATTTTTGCCAGTTCAGCCCATCTTGCAGCATACGCCTGCTGCTGATTTTTCCAATTTTCTTCATAATAAGGTTCATTTGCAATTTCAACATACTTTAAATTATAAGGTTCAACTCTGCCTCTCTGTGCTCTTAAATTTGCCCAGTTTTCATTCGGGTCAGTATGTACATAACATCCGTTTGAATTTGTTGCGAAGTTAACACTCATATAATTTGCATCTGCTGTTCCGTTAATATATTCAATTAAATCAGCCCAATACTGCAAAGTATCCCATTCATAAGCACCGTCTTTATTTGTATACAAATCAGGATTACTTAAAGGAATCTGAACAACAACATCGGCATTACACTCTTCAGCCATCTGAAAGAAATCATCCACTGTATGCAGATTTCCGTCAAAAGTTGATGCAAGGAGATATCCCTGACTTGAAGCATACTCATCATTTTTCCAGGGCAATTTTACATTATTTCCGATTTTTGAATCACTTACTCTAAAAGCATCAATA
>CAYQNP010000252.1:0-4650 GCA_964418785.1 uncultured Spirochaetia bacterium
TATTCTTTTTTTTCAATATCATATAAGCAATAAAACTAAACAGAATACTGACAGCCAGCCCTGACCAGAGCAACACTTTAATACCTATACCGATACTGCTTGAGTTCGGATTATATCCTAATTTTACTGCCAATATACCTTTTTTTCTCATAATCTATAACCCCAATATATCCAGATAATTAAACAGATAAACATATATAAACCAACTTGCAGCAATTACAATTAATGTCGATAATCGAATCAAAAACAGAATACTCTTTTTTATATTCTTTCCGACAAAAAGCCCATTATATAAAATTGCAAGAAATAAAGAAACTGCAAATGTAATTATAAATACTATAAAGTTATCCTCTCTAAAACCTGCTGCTGCAATACTTCCATAAAATAAAATATATATAACTAAAACAACTATTAAACCAGACAACGGCAACCACCATATTAATTTTAAGTTTTCAACTATTGTGTTCACAGTAGTTTTAAACTGTTTCATAAGAACAGATAATGTAATAACCGCTATAACAATTAACCAGGAAATAACATATATTCTCTTTCGCCATAAAAACTTCTTTAATAATACAATTTTATATTTATTGGCTTTTGCCAATTCCGGAAATCGTTTAATACCGACAGATATTAAATTATCAGCATCTTTTAATCGATTCTCACGCAATAAAATATCAAAAGTCTCCTGTATGTATTGTTTTGCAAACGGAGAATTTAAACTATTCTCTGTAAACTTATACAATTCATTAATTCTTTTCTTTAAAATCTTTTTCTTCTTATTTTGGGAAACATTTTTATATCTGGTAACATAATAGTCCCATCGTGTTTTTTCAAACTTTTCATGTCTGGAAACTTCACCCTTATAAATTATCTTTTCAATTTTTTTAATTCTTAAAACAGCAATATTTGCCTGCCGACTTCTCGGATATCTTCTTACAAGTTGTATATACCATTTTAATGCTTCTCTATAATTAAAAAGTCTTAACTCATAATTATATCCTATTTTATATAAAGAGAGCATTACCAATCTGTCATTATCATTTCGCGCGACAATTTTTTTATATAATTTAATAGCTTCAATATTCCTGTTTTTTATAAATAACTTATCAGCCTGTTTAAAAAGTTCTTCGCTGCTAATTTCTGCAAAAAGCGTGCCTGCATATAAGAGCAGCACTAAAAAGAAAAATCTATGTCGCATAATGTCTCCACTACAATTACTGTAATAAAACTATTATAAAATACTTAAAAGTCCACTAAAAAATAAAATAAATCAGAAACTTAACATTACAGTAATTTGCATAATATTCCCGAGATCAGCCATAGGGATCCAGGTCACATCTGCCCTTATCATATCAACCATAGGGACAACGCCATTCATCATTCCACCTATGCCAAGGCTCAGCCCTTTCATACCACCAAGAGAATCTCCTTCAGTAGCAAACCTATAACCTGCCCTAAGAAATAAAGTAGATAAATATCCGTATTCAAGACCGAAATTTATGTATGGAGTATCATCCTTCATTATATCGCTGCTTATCATTCCTGAAATACTGTTTTTATCAGTTTTATAACTGTAACTTAAAGCAACTTGATACATTAAAGGCATATCTTCCGGCTTATCGCCTATTTTACTTGAAACGCCTAAATTTTTTGCAACCATTCCCAACCGTACATTATTAAAAACATTCATCTGAAATCCCAGATCAGCGACTACTCCGGAAGTACTCTCGCCGAATATACTTTTTTGTATGAATCTAAGTGCTGCTCCTATATCCATTTTTCCAATCATAAGTCCGTATCCTGCACTAACAGCCAGATCATAACTGGACAGACTGCTAAGTTCTATTATTTCTTCAGCATCCCCATCCAAAGTACCTTCACTTAAGAAAGTAATACTCCCGGCAAATGTCCCTAATTTACTGAATAACGCAGGCATACCGAATCCTGCATACATATAATTCATATCTGCGAGCCATCTGTTATAAGTTAAAATAACTTCCCTGCCGATTAAGCCGGATAATCCTGCAGGATTCCAGTACAAACTTTCAACACCTGAAACTTCTCCTATTACAGCACCGCCAAGACTATTGCCTCTTGCATCTGCCCCTATCTTTAAAAACTGCATACCTGCTGTCCCTGCATTATCATTTCCGGATACAATACTAATATTTATCAGCAACAGTATAATTATATTTATAAATATTCTCATATACATCCTCCTACAATATATTCATTTTGCTGCAACTCGGTTACTTGCGGATATATCCGATTTTTACAGGGTGATATACCATTTTACCATCCACACGCATTATCATTAAATATATACCGCTTGCAACCTCTTTGCCGGCAGCATTCCTGCCAGTCCACCGAGCAACAAAATCCTTTCCTTTTATTTCACAAACTTTAGTTCCAACAATAGTGTATATTTCAAACACAACTTCAGAACCCGGCGCAGCATTATAATCTATTACCATAGATTCACCTGATTCCACTCTGCTTCTTAATAACGGATTTTTTCTAATTTTAAACTCATTCATTCCGACTTTCGGTTTTTTTGCAGGCTCATCTATAATGAATTTCCATTCACTGCTCCAGGAACCTGTATTTCCGCTTAAATCAACTGCTCTTACTTTCCATATATGCGTTCCGATTTCCATATTATCGGCAGTATAATTTGTTGTCGATACCTTTATAACAGATCCATTATCTATACTTAGTTCATATCTTAAAATACCGTTCACATCATAAGCACTTTTCCACTTTAACACAGGCGATCTGTTAGTTGTATGAGAATTATTAGCAGGGCTTAACAAAACAGGGGCATCCGGACCGATTGTATCTATTGAAAAACCATAAGCATCGCTCCATGCATTCCAGCTGTCTGTATTTGTCATATATGCTTTTACACGCCATACATAATGCCCATCCGACAGACTTCCCAAAGAAGTATTTGTAATTACTATATTTGTCTGTGAGTAAACTACTGAACCGCTTATATTATTACTTCGCACTTCAACCCAGTATCTGCCGGCATATGTATAACTGTTCCATACATAAAGAGGATTACTATCCGATAAAATACTATCATTAGCAGGACTGCACAATTGTACTGTGTTTGTATTTATAACTATACTCCACACACTGCTCCATTCTCCGTCATTATCAGCGTTATCTTTTGCCATAACTCTCCAGTAATATTTACTGTTATTCACCAATCCTGTTACAGTACAATTCAATCCATTAGTAATTTTAGTTAAGAGAATACTGCTAAAATCACTATTATCATCAATTTGAAAGACATAATTCTTAACACCGCTTATATTATCCGAAGCATTATTCCATTGAAACAGAACTGTTGTATCAGATTCAACATTATTACTTACAGGACTGACGAGCACTACTTTAGACGGAGCAGTCCTGTCTATAGTTATATTCCATACTTCATAACCGCTGGAATTTCCGGCTGCATCATAGGCAGTAACTCTCCAGTATTTTATCCCTTCACTTAATGACAGTTCTATATTAGTCGCGGTTATATTAGTAGAAATCTCAACATCATTAAATGAACTGTTTGTACTTACTTCTAATGCATAATAATCCACTCCTATATTATCTGATGACTTATTCCATTTAAAATCTATCTTTATATTTGTTGTAATCAAATTACTTGCCGGACTTATTAAATTCGGGACAGTTGGTGATATTACGTCATCATTAATAATAAAATAGTTTGTCCTGCTCCAACTGCTCCAGTTCGTTACAAACTCACTGCTTTTTAAAGTATATACTGTTTCTCCGCTGTCACTGCTTTGATCTGTTCTCCAGCCATTTCCTGTAGATATAAACAACACTCCTATAGAACTTCCTATTGCAGGATTTCCTATTTCAGACAATGGGATAGCGACCTCAATAATTTTTGTATTTACACCGGCAGCAATTAAAGCTGTAGACTGATCATCACTCCAGTTTCCGCTTTCATTTGTATATCTTTCTGAGGAAAAAGAGTCTCCCGTATCAATAATACGGAAAGCATATTCAGCACCAAGGTTACTGACAGATGCAGCACCATTGGTTATAGGATTATCTACTACACCTGTAGTTGAATCATTGTCTACATCAATGTATACTTCATGTCTATGCCAGTCTGCTGTTGTATCTGCAAGTTGTATATAGACATAGAGATAATTATCATCATTCAAAATACCATTTGATAAAATATCATTATTGGCAAATCCATTATCCCCGGCTGCATCTATTATAGTTGTAGCACCGGACCATTCTGCAATAGAACCGTCTATTGATATATTAACCTTATTTTCAACTTCTCCTTCACTTACTCTCCAGAAAAACTGTCCTTTACCTGCACTGGTTAAATCTTTCAGAACATTCGTTGTATTTAATTTTTCATTTACAACAAAAGAAGCAAATGTATTTGTCTTCGAAACTTCCAGCCAGTAATTCGTCAACCCATGGCTTGACCATATAAAATTTATATCAAAATTAGTAAACTTAGAATTATTTGTAGGGGAATATAATTTTATCTCAGGTTTTATTGTAAACGCATTATTACTGCACCAAGAACCGATATTATTCAACGAGTCCACAGCCCGAACTCGCCAGGTATGGGAACCGTCATTTAATTTTGAT
>CAYQNP010000253.1:0-9321 GCA_964418785.1 uncultured Spirochaetia bacterium
TATTTAAAACTTTCAAGTTTATACAATAAATACATTATAAATAAGAATGAAGTCGTAACTTTGTTATTGCCGTTCGTAATAAAAATAGCAGGTTATTATACCGACAGCGGTATGAATATAAATGATTTAATACAGGAAGGTAATATCGCATTAATTGAAAGTATAGATAAATATTTAAAAGAGAGCAGGAAGTCTTCGTTTAACAGTTATATTACTAGAAATATAAGAGAGAGTATGTCGGTTGTGGTAGCTCAGAATAAAGCTGTTGCCTCGATTTCTAAAAATTTGATAAAAGATATAAAAAAATTTATAAAGGTTTCTAAAAAGCTAAGAGGTGAGTTGTTAAGAACTCCTACGGAAAAAGAGTTAAAGCAGAAATTAAAATGGAGTACAGAAAAAGTTCAGGCAATAATAAAATATTTAAAAAATCCTATTTATCTTGAGTCAAAATTTAATGAATCTGCAAAAAAAGCTTTTAAAGATATATTACCCGATACAAGATATTTAAAACCGGAAGAAATAGCTGAGAAAAATATTATAAAAGATAAAATAAAAGAACTCGTAAAAATGCTTAATCCTGAAGAACAGCAGGTTATAAATTTAAGATTTAACTTATCTGATGGAAAAGAGATAAACACTTATGAAGAAATATCCCGAAAACTTTCTTTATCTGTAAAGAAAGTAAAGAGTATTGAAAAAATAGCGATTGCCAAGTTGAAACATTGGGGGGAGGAGTTCAACCTGGCAGAATTTTTATAATATTTATATGAAACGAAATTTTTATTTTCTTATTTTTACGATGATCTTGGTTGTTATAATGGAGGCTGGGGTTTTATACGCAAAAAATGTGTCTTCTTCAACACATAAAAATAAAAAATTAGATATGCTTTTTTATGAAGGATTAAATGCTTATTTAAACAGAGATTTTAAAACTGCTACTCTTAAATGGAGAGATGTTCTTCAGATAGACCCGGACTATAAAAAAGTTCAAATATATTTTGAAAAAGCATATGCAAAATATACTAAAATGGAACGGTATTTTTATCAAGGACTTGATAAATTTAATAAGAGAGAATATCGTAGAGCCATAATTGATTTTAAAAAGACATTATTTATTAATCCCAGACATAAAAAAGCTCTGTATTATTTGAAATTATGTTATGAGAAATTAAAAGTGCATTTAAAAATTATGGATGGACCAACAGCAGATGCTGAAGAGATAAATGATGTAAAATTAACAACAGATGCATCAATACATTTATACGCTTGCGGCTTTGACGGCGATAATAAATTTGTAGGTACAGTGCCTGTAAGATGGGAGACCACAGGTACTCTGGATGTAATAACCAATACAAATTTTGTTTCAGAATTGGTATTTTCTCCTAAGACAGCTGATACAGAGGGAAAGATTAAAGTGTTTTTGGCAAATAGTTTCCCGGATGAAACAGGTATAATAAAAGTTTCAAAGGGGAAATTAGCATACATAAAATTATATACGCAACCCGGTGCTCAGGGAAGGCTTATTACAAATATTAATTTAACGGCAGATACGAATATTATTATTTTCGCAGCAGGGTTTGACGGGAAAAATGAATATATATCTGATATTTCTGCTTCCTGGAAGTTTGAAATAGACTCTTTTAATTATAGTGCAAAAAACAGTTCTTCTTTTAAACTGCATTCCACCAGAGTCGGAACAGGGAAGTTGACAGTAATGGCAAAGAATGGTGTTAAAGTTGTATTAACAAATATTAGTGTTTCTCCCGGCAGGTTAAAATATATACAAATAGAAGATTTACCGGACGGAAGCGGAAGCAAAGTCGGTGATTTAACTCTCTCTACTGATGATGCAAAAATATTGTATTCAATAGGTTATGACAATTATTTTAATTTAATAGGTGCTGTTAAAGCCGACTGGACAGCAACAGGTTCTTTACATATAAAATCTCAAAAAAATAAAGATTTCATTATATTAAAATCTCTGGAACCAAACACCTCCGGTAAAATAAAAGCAGTAAAGCCCGGAATTGAACCTGCTTATACAGGTATAATAAAAATTTTGCCCGGTAGGGTGAGTTTTATACTTATTTCTACCAATAGAAATAATAATACTTATAAAAGACTTTCTTCCATCACCTGCAAAGCTGGAAATAATATTAAACTTTTTTCCGGCGGATTCGACAGAAAACATAATTTTGTTGCTCCTATAAATGTTTTCTGGAAAGTTAATAAATCAAAGATTTCATTGTCTAAAAGTATTAATCTTGTATTTACAAATGCAAATAAAAATGTTGTAGTAACTGCTACCCATCCGTCAGATTCAAAAATTACCGATAAACTTAATATAGTTATTCTCCCTGATTCAGTAAACAAATTAGTTGTATCTGTTTCTAACAGAATAAAATATGAAAAATTTTATAATATTACAGCAGATTCTAATCTGAAAATTTTTGCGTATTATGTTGATAAATACGGGAATTTTGTAAAGCCTGCAGAAACCGATTGGGAGTTACTCGGACTTAAGGGTCGTATTGTGCCAGACCGCGGCAGCAATGCTGTTTTTTATCCTGAAATCACGGGAAAGGGAATCATTAAAGCTGTTTCGTATTATTCAAATTCTGTGTTCTCTAACTATATTAATATAAAGGTTAAACACGGTAAACCTTCTAAAATTGTTTTTTATAATAATAACAATATTCCTGTTAAATCAGTTTTTTCTAATATTATGTTTTCCAGAAATATATTTAAATCTGTCCTTGCCGACAAATTCGGTAATTATATAACCAATATTAAAGGTAATTGGACTGTTTATACTAACGGCTCTTTACATAGCTCTGCTGATAATGTTGATAAAATAGAAGTTATATGTAATAATTCTGTGTCAAATGGATTAATAAATTTCGTTTCTTATGATTCTAATTTTAATGCTGCGTTGCGATTTAGAATAAAATATCCTGTTTTTAAATTTGTAACTATATTTTCGTATTCTAATAATTCTGTTTGTACTGATATAGAACTTGGATATCATAAAAAGATAAAGTTAAAAGCAGTAGCAGTAGATAGTAATTACAAGGAGTTATTTCCGTTAGATGTAAAATGGAGAACTTCTGAAAATTATAATTCTTTGAGGTATGTGGAAGGGATTACTAATGTTTTATACGGGTCTCTGGCTGAAAGTAAGGAATTTTTAATAATTACAAATAAACTAATAGGTTCCAGAAAAGTAGCAGCAATAAAGGTAGGAAAACCTGTTGTTATTGTTACACAGAAGTCGAACCTTATTGCATCTAAAAAAGTTGTTTTCTATAATGTGTTCGTTGGTGATACTCTTGGGAAAATAGTCTCGAAAGTTTTTGTTCTTCCGTATAAATGGAAGTATGTTTATCCGTTTGTACAGGCTGTTGCAGAGTATAATAAAATAAAAGATATGAATTTAATATATCCCAAAGAAACTTTATACATACCGTATTTTACAGTTGATAAAATTACTACAAAAGAAAAACTTGCTGAAAGGTTATTTGGTGACAGGAGGAAAGCCAATCTGTTAATAAATTATAAGAAAAATTATACAAATATTATTAAACCCGGTGATAAGATAATTATAAAAAATACAGGGTTTATCTCGACGGGCTCTGTTAATGTTATTATAGAACAGAAAATCGAGAAGTAGAAGGTATAATAATGAAAAGAACGATTTTTATTTATATTATAAGTGTTTTATTATTTTTTATGTGTAAGAACAGGGACGGAAATAATAAAGCAGTAATAGAGCATAATAATAAGAAAATAATAAGAAAGAGAGTTGTCTCTGAAGAAGTGAAAGCAAAATCAGTATATAATGTCAGAAATAAAGAAGAATCGAATAAAATTAAGACAGATAATTTTTATGTAGTGCAAAAAGGGGATACAGTGTGGTCAATAGCAGAAAGAATTGCACAGAAGATGTACGGTAGAGGGTATACGAGGCGTGATGTCGGTAATATTTTTTTACTAATCAACAAACTGAATTATAAAAATTATCCCGGCGGAGTTAATGATAATTTAAGGCCGGGTGATAAAATTTTAATCCCGGAATAATTGTGAGGAGGAATTTATGGCAGATAATGAAAAACTTGTTTATGATGCCATGAAAAAAGCAGGGAAACCTGTTCGTCCCGGCGACATAGCAAAAAGTATTGGTATTGACAGCAAACTTGTGTCTGCTGCTATTAAAAAATTAAAAGCCGATGGGAAAATTATTTCTCCTAAAAGATGTTACTATTCTGTTAAGTAAATAAAATAATAATTTATTAATGTCCCTGTATTTTTTTGAGACCGGTTAAGAAGTGAGAGAGAAATATTTATAAATATTTCTTGAAATTTTAAATAAAACTATTAATATTAAACAGATGAGTAAGTTAAAAGGAAAGGAAGAGAATATAACTATAAAAGGTGTGGCTGCATCCCCTGGAATTGCTATAGGTGAAGTGCGCATATTTGATGAAGAAAAAATAATTATACCCCGCAGAAAAATCTCTAAAGAAGAAGTGGCTGCAGAGATAAAAAGATATGAAGATGCACTCGTTAAAACAAAAGAAGAATTAAAAATTTTACAGGAGAAATTTAACAAGACAGTTAATAAAGAAGAATTAGATTTCTTTAAAGTTCACATAATGATTGTTGAGGACCCGTATCTTAAAGATAGTGTTATAACTGAGATTGCTGATCATTTTAAAAATAGTGAATGGGCTCTTTATTCTGTAATGCGAAAGCATATTCAAACTCTTGAAAATATTGAAGATGAATACCTGAAAGAAAGAGTAGCTGACTTATATGATATATCAAAAAGAATAATGCGTTATCTCCTGAAAAAAAATAAAGCATCCTTATCCAGTCTCGAAAAACCTGTAATAATTCTTGCAAGAGATTTATCTCCTACTGATACCGCGGATATGAATAAAGAAAAAATACTCGGTATTGTTACAGAGGAAGGAGGAAGAACTTCGCATACTGCTATTGTTTCCAGAGCTCTTGAAATTCCTTCTGTTGTGGGTGTACAGAGTATTTTGAACAGAGTAAAAGATAATGATATCGCTATTGTTGACGGAAATAACGGAGTTGTTATATTAAATCCGTCTGAAACTACTTTGAAAGAGTATAAAACTGCAAAAAGTATTTTTGAGAAATACTCCCACGAACTGCAGCAGTTAAAATTTCTTGATGCAGAAACAATTGATAAGAAAAAATATATTCTCGCAGGAAATATAGAAATAAAAGAAGAAATAGAATCTGTGATTTCTCATGGCGGAAGAGGAATCGGTTTATTTAGAACAGAATTTTTGTATTTGAACAATAAACAGATTCCCACAGAAGAGGATTTGTTTGTTATTTTTAAAGAAGCAGTAGAGAAAATCAGCCCTGATCCTGTTGTGTTCAGGACTCTTGATATCGGCGGAGATAAGGTCGGCGATTCTTTTAGTTTAAGTAAAGAAATAAATCCGTTCCTTGGTTACAGGGCTATACGGTTCTGTATGGAAAATCCTGATATTTTTTATCCGCAAATTCGGGCTATTTTACGGGCATCTAATTACGGTAATGCCAAAATTATGTTCCCTATGATTTCCAGTGTTGACGAAATTGTTCGTATTAAAGAGATAATAAAAGATATTAAAAAAGATCTGAAAAAAGAAGGAATTAAATTCGACGATAATATCCCTATTGGTGCTATGATAGAGATTCCTTCAGCTGCTTTAAGTATTGATGTTATTGCAAAAGAGGTTGATTTTGTCAGTATTGGTACAAATGATCTTGTACAATATACTCTTGCTGTTGACCGAAATAATCAGAAAATTTCTTATTTATACGAACCGTTTCATCCGGCTGTTATAAAGTTGATTAATGATGTTGTAAGGATAGCACATAAAAACAAAGTTGAGGTCCATGTTTGCGGAGAACTCGCAGCTGATCCAATGGCTGTTTTGTTGTTTGTAGGTATGAGAGTTGATGAGTTGAGTATGAGTGCTATTGCAATTCCTGAAATAAAAAAAGTTATCAGATCTATCAAATACAGTGATGCAAGATTGCTTGTATCTGATGTGCTGAAAATGAATACTTCTACTGAAATCAAAGAACATATAAGAAATTTTATTAAAGAACATATACCTGAATTTTTATATAAAAATATATAGAGCGGAAATGGAGGTTTTTGATGACAATTTTAAACAGATTAAAAAAAATAAAAGGTAGTAGTTTTTTATATACAGGGCTGGTAAGTTATTTTATGGGATTTTTATTCCTGTTTTTTATGGGACAGGATTATACCGGTATATGGGGTTTCCTCGCTCCTTTCTCTATTGTGTCAGGCATAATTTTAATCTCAGTGGGTTTAATTAAATAAATATACAATTATGTCTTTCGATAGCATTGTTATAACCGGCGCAAAAGAGCATAATTTAAAAAACATAAATTTAAAATTACCACGAGATAAATTTATTGTTATAACAGGTTTATCAGGCTCGGGTAAATCTTCTCTTGCTTTTGACACTATTTACGCAGAAGGACAAAGGCGTTATGTTGAATCATTGTCTGCATATGCAAGGCAGTTCCTTGGCGTAATGGAGAAACCCGATGTTGAATCAATAGAAGGATTATCGCCTGCTATATCTATTGAGCAGAAATCAACGCATAAAAATCCTCGTTCTATTGTTTCTACTATTACAGAGATATATGATTATTTCAGATTATTATTTGCAAGAGCAGGCACTCCGCATTGTCCTGAGTGCGGTGCGAAAATATCCTCTCAAACTTCTTCTCAAATTATAGATGATATTTTAAAACTTAAAGAATCAACTCGTATTATAATTCTTGCTCCGCTGGTATCAGGCAGGAAAGGGGAATATAAGAATTTAATACAGCAGGTGCAGAAGGACGGATTTTCGCGTATTAGAATCGACGGTAAGATTTATAATTTTAATACTGATGAAATTCCTGAGCTGGATAAAAATTTAAGGCATAGTATTGAAATGGTAGTAGACAGGTTAATCATAAAAAAGGGTATTCGCTCCCGGCTTGCTGATTCTGTAGAACTGGCACTTCATTTCGGCGATGGAGTTGTTATTATTAAAACAGATGATGAGGAAAAAACATATTCTCAGAAACTTGCGTGTTTAAAATGCGGTATAAGTGTGCCGGAAATTTCACCGAGATTATTTTCGTTTAACAGTCCGTACGGCGCCTGCCCTGAATGTTCCGGCCTGGGGAAAAAACTGGAAATTGACCCTGATCTTGTTGTCCCGGATAATTCCTTGAGTATTATGGAAGGTGCAATTGCACCATTTAGAACTTCAAATTCTAACTATTTTATGAGCTCTTTCTATGCTCTTGCAAAAAAATATAAATTTTCACTCGATACTCCTTTTAAAAAACTTCCTAAAAAAATTCAGAATATAATTTTATACGGTACAGGTAATACAGAAATTGAATTTCGGGTATTTAGTGATAAATTTACAGGTGCTTATAAAGGAACATTTGAAGGGGTTATTAATAATCTTGCCCGGAGATACAAAGAAACAAAATCAGAATATATAAGACAGGAAATAGGTAAATATCTGTCTGATAAAGTGTGCCCTGTTTGTAACGGTAACAGATTAAAGCCTGAAGCTCTTGCAGTAAAAATTAACGGTTATTCCATAATGGACATAAATAAACTGTCTGTAATTGAGGCACACAAATTAATGGAAAATTTAAAGTTCTCAAAAAATCAGGAACTTATTGCAAAAGATATTTTAAAAGAGATAAAACAGAGATTAAAATTTCTAATAGATGTAGGACTGGGCTATTTAACACTTGACAGAGAGTCGGGAACATTATCCGGAGGTGAAGCACAGAGAATCAGACTTGCTACGCAGGTGGGTGCCGGACTGGTAGGCGTTCTGTATGTACTTGATGAACCAAGTATAGGATTACATCAAAGGGATAATAAAAAATTATTGGACACTTTAAGAAAATTACAAAAACTCGGAAATACGCTTATTGTTGTTGAGCATGATGAAGAAACAATAAGGAGTGCTGATTATGTTGTTGACTTAGGACCTGGGGCAGGGGAGTATGGCGGCAAAGTCGTTGCAGAAGGTACTCCTGATGATATTATGAAAAATCCTGAGTCGCTTACAGGCAGATATTTAAAAGGTGAAGTTGCAATTCATATCCCTGAAAAAAGAAGAAAAGGGAACGGAAAATATCTTACTGTTTACGGCGCAGCAATGCATAATTTGAAAAATATAGATGTTAAATTCCCTCTTGGAAAATTTATCTGTATTACAGGTGTGTCCGGCTCAGGAAAATCTACTTTGTTAAATGAAATTTTGTATCCTGAACTTGCAAGAAAATTAAATAAATCTATTGCCCGCGGCGGTAAGCATAAAAAAATTACAGGTATTGAGTATCTTGATAAAGTTATAGATATAGATCAATCACCTATAGGCAGAACTCCTCGTTCCAATCCTGCTACTTATACAGGGGTTTTTACATATATTAGAGAACTTTTTTCCAATCTGCCGGAATCAAGGATGAGAGGCTATAAACCCGGCAGGTTTAGTTTTAATGTGCGCGGCGGCAGATGTGAAAAATGTGAAGGCCAGGGAATAATAAAAATAGAGATGCATTTTCTGCCTGATGTTTATATTAAATGTGAAGTATGTAACGGGAAACGATTTAACAGAGAAACTCTGGAGGTTAAATATAAAGATAAAAGTATATCTGATGTATTGGATATGTCAGTGGATAAAGCATTAAAATTTTTTGAAAACATTCCGTCAATCAGGTCAAAACTTCAGACTCTGGCGGATGTGGGACTGGGGTACATAAAGCTCGGTCAGCCTGCTACAACTTTATCCGGAGGTGAAGCACAAAGAGTTAAACTCGCTACTGAACTAAGTAAACGGAGTACAGGGAGAACTTTATACATACTTGATGAGCCTACTACAGGCCTTCATTTTGACGATATAAAGAAATTACTTGGTATCCTGAATAAATTTGTTGATAATGGCAATACTGTAATTGTAATAGAGCATAATCTTGATGTTATAAAGGTTGCAGATTGGATTATTGATTTAGGTCCGGAAGGCGGGGATAACGGCGGTACCATTGTTGCAGAAGGAACTCCTGAAGATATAGCGTCTAATCCGGAATCATATACAGGAAAATTTTTAAGAAAAATAGGAATAAGAGACCTTTGCAAAAATGTTAATAGCAAATAACCACCCAAAAAAAGTGGACAAAATAGTTCTTAAAAAAAGTAAAAAAATAAAAATATTACTTGACACAGTTAAAGTTATATTTTTT
>CAYQNP010000254.1:0-3204 GCA_964418785.1 uncultured Spirochaetia bacterium
CTGTCATTCCGAAGAGAGAATTCCCTCTCATTGTCATTCCGAACCGAGCGGAGCGAGTGTGAGGAATCCTGAAACAGCCTAAAAAGTCTTGACGAACTTAGTGGGGACTGAGGAAGACTCTGTGTATTTATATTGTAGCCGAAATTTCAGACTCAGCATATAATGTAATGTGTATATAAAGTATTGCACCGTCCCCAATTTTCCATCTGCAATAGCAAAGCCCACCTCACTGTCATTCCGAAGAGAGAATTCCCTCTCATTGTCATTCCGAACCGAGCGGAGCGAGTGTGAGGAATCCTGAAACAGCCTAAAAAGTCTTGACGAACTTAGTGGGGACTGAGGAAGACTTTGTGTATTTGTAGGGCGAATAATTATTTGCCCCTGCATAAGTGTCGAGTCTGAAGACTCATTCACTCAGATACGATGGGGAAAAAAGATAATTTGTAACGCTATACATAAATACTTTGGTGTACTGAACTATTGGCTCATCGACATATTTAATAAATTTTAATATTGACTTTTTATTGAAAACAGATATACTCTGTAATTATGAATGAATTGGAAAAAAAGATTTTTGAATTAAAAGACACAAAAAAAGCAATCATTTTAGCGCATAATTATCAGCTCCCTGAAATTCAGGATATATCTGATATACTTGGCGATTCATTAGATTTAAGCCGAACAGCGAGTAAAGTTAAAGAAGATATTATTCTTTTTTGCGGTGTTCGGTTTATGGCAGAAACAGCAAAAATTCTTTCGCCTGAAAAAAAAGTTTTATTGCCGGTTGAAGATGCCGGATGTCCAATGGCTGATATGGTTACAGCTGATGCGTTGATAGAATTTAAACAGGAAAATCCTGATTATTATATAGTCTCTTATGTTAATACAACTGCAGAAGTTAAAGCTGTGTCAGATATTTGCTGTACTTCTGCAAATGCTGTAAAGATAGTGAAAAATATTCCTGCAAAAAAAATACTTTTTACTCCTGATAAAAATCTTGGAGAATATGTAAAATCTCAGGTGCCTGAAAAAGAGATTAAATTATGGAACGGTTTTTGTAATGTTCATGTAAATATTAATAAAGAATCTATAGAAAAAGCTAAGAAAAAGCATCCTGATGCAGTACTTCTTGTACACCCGGAAGCACCTGCTGATGTGCGTGATATTGCTGACTATCTTATGAGTACAAATCAAATGGTCAGATTTGCTAAAGAATCGGATGCTGAAGAGTTTTTAATAGGCACCGAAACCGGTATGATTTACAGACTGCAGCAGGAAAATCCTGATAAAAAGTTTTATCCTGCAGGAAATCCGGTTACCTGTGTGAATATGAAAAAAACACGCCTCAATGATGTATATAATGCACTAAAATATGAGCAGTATGAGATTCAGCTAAGTAGCGACATAATAAAACAAGCAAAAAAATCACTTGAATTAATGCTTCAGTATTCTTAATCTGTAATTTTACTTAAAATTTTATTAAATTCTTTTGCAGGTTCACTGTCGGAAACAACACTAAAATACGGTTTTCCTTCATCAGACATTTCAACTATCTCTTTTGTTAATGGTAATTTGCCCAGTAATTCAACTTCCATTTTTTCTGCAACAGATTGTGCTGTTCCTGATTTAAAAATTTCGATTTTTTCTCCGCAATTAGGACAAATAAAACCGCTCATATTTTCGATTAAACCGACTATTTTTAACCCGAGCTGTTTTACAAATGTAATTGATTTTTTTATATCAAGCAGAGAAACTTCCTGCGGTGTAGTAACAATTACAACTTTTGCATCTTTAATTAATTGTCCTGCTGTTAAAGGTTCATCTCCGCTTCCTGGTGGGGTGTCAATTATAAGCCAGTCAAGTTCGCCCCATACTACATCAGCAAGGAACTGTTTTATTACTCCTATTTTTAAAGGTCCTCTCCATATTACAGGTGTTTCCGGTGTTTCAAGCAGTGATGCAATAGATATTACCTTTAAATTCTCAGAGTATTCTAATGGGATTATTCTTTTGTTTTCATCTGAATATATCTGTTTATCTTCTAATCCGAGCATTTTAAGTGTATTTGGTCCGTGAAGGTCTATATCCATTAGTCCGACTTTTAATCCTTTTTTTGCCAGGGCAGCTGCTATATTTACAGCAATTGTAGATTTCCCTACCCCGCCTTTTCCGCTTAATACCATTAATTTGTTTTTTATTTTTGATAAGTTTTCTTCTATTCGTTTATCCTGTTCGTTTTTTACATTTACTTTAAAATTAAGATTCTTTTTTTCTTCCATATTCTTGACTCCTTTTATAGAAATATAGTTTAATATATGAACATATTGGATTTTGTCAAATAAAAAATAATTAGAGCATAAAAAAAGACGCACCGTCCCCATAAATTGTAAAAAAACCTTGACAAATAAAAAATAACCATTAAAATAGAGCACAACTAAAATAATTATAGAGAGGGATTAGTATGAGTACGATAGTATACATAATCCTTTCTCTAATTATAGGCGTAACAATAGGATATATTGGCCGATTAATGATTGGCCGTATAAAATTGACAAGTGCCGAGGCTCAGGCACAAAGGATTTTAGAAGATGCTCAGAAAGAAGCTGAAACAAAGCAGAAAGAGCTTATTTTTGATACTAAAGATAAACTCTTGCGTGAGCGTGAAGAGTTTGAGCGGGAAACTCGTCGTCGTGAAAATGCTCTTAAAGAGATTGAAGAGCGGATTCGCGAACGCGAGAATAATATTGAAAAACGAGCATCTATTCTTGACAAAAAAGAAAGTATTGTTGCCCAATTAGAGAAAGATTTAAAAATTAAAGAAAACAAATTAAATGCTAAACAGGATGAGCTACAGCATCAACTGGAAAAAATTTCCGGTTTAACAAGAGAAGAAGCCAAGAAACTTTTTCTCAAAAATATCGAAGACGAAGCACATCAGGAAGCACAAAAAATTATAACTAATATTGAAGAAGAAGCCCGAAGAAATGCTGAAACAAAAGCAAAAGAAATAATATGTAATGCTATTCAGCGTAATGCTTCGGAACATACTTCTGATCTGTCTGTAACAATAGTATCATTGCCAAGTGATGATATGAAAGGCAGAATTATCGGAAGAGAAGGAAGAAATATCCGTTCCCTCGAAAGTCTTACAGGTGTTGATATTATTATTGATGATACTCCGGATGCTGTTGTTATATCCGGATA
>CAYQNP010000255.1:0-3319 GCA_964418785.1 uncultured Spirochaetia bacterium
CCTACATAAAAGAGTATAAAAGATTTTATCCTAACGGCAGACTGGCTTCCCATATATTAGGTATAACAGGTATTGACAATGTAGGACTTGAAGGTGTTGAATTATATTATAACAAATACTTAAACGGTGTAGGCGATGAAAAGAAAAATATTGTATTAACAATCGACAAAAATATACAATACATTCTTGAGAATGAATTACGAAAAGCCTATAAAAAAACCGGGGCAAAAGGTGTTACCGGCATAATAATAGATCCTAAAACAGGATATATAATAGCAATGGCGAATATACCGGATTTTAATCCCAATATATACCAGAAATTTCCTTATTCAATAAGAAGGAATAAAGCAATTTCAAGGCAATTTGAACCCGGTTCTATATTTAAAATAATATCTTCTGCTGCTGATTTATCAGAGAATGCTATTACTATTCACGATAAATTTTACTGTCCGGGGTATAAGATAATAGGAAATAAAAAAATAAAATGCTGGAAAAAACATAAGGAATTAACTTTTGCAGAAGTAATAAAAGAATCGTGTAATGTAGGTATAATAGATGCAACATTAAAAATCAGCAGATTCAAATTTTACGACTATATAAGAAATTTCGGTATAGGCACATATACAGGAATAGACCTACCGGGAGAAGTAAAAGGCTACTTAAGGAAACCAAAAGGTATGGGTTTATTCTCACAGGCAGCAATCTCATTAGGTCAGGAAGTTTCAGCTACAGCCTTACAACTAATAACAGCAGCATCTGTAATTTTCAATGACGGCAAATTGGTACAACCGAGAATTGTCAAATCAATATTAAACACAGACGGTTCAGTTTATAAAGAATTTAAACCTGTTGTTATACGGCAGGTAATATCACCCAATATAGCAATAAAAATAGAACAGCTTTTAAAAGGAGTACTTGAAGAAGGCGGCACAGGCATGCTGGCAAATATTAAAGGCTACTCAATTGCAGGAAAAACAGGAACAGGCGAAATATACGACAAAAAAGCCCGAAGATACAGCAAAGAAAAAGTTAACAGTTCGTTTGTAGGTTTTATACCTGCAGATAATGCCAGATACGGAATTATAATATCTATTCAGGAACCGAAAACAGAAGACAAATCAGGAGGGAAACTTGCTGCGCCGGTATTCAAAAATGTAGTTGAAAAATTAATAGCATATAAACCTCTTGAACCAAGATATAAAATACATACAACCTATAATAAAATAATATTACAGAAAAAACAGAAAATAAACATTACTCCGGGGATAATACCGGATTTTTCAAATAAAAATATTAGAGAGACTTTAAAGATATTACAAAAATTAAATGTAAGATATAATATAATAGGAAGCGGATTTGCCTATAAACAAACACCATCTCCCGGCACTCAAATTTCTGCTTCTACAGTTATTACAATCTGGTTTAAAAAGTAAAACTCTATTATTATTGCTCGACAAATTAAACATTAAAATTTTTCCTTGCTTTTTCATTTTCAATAATTTTATTATTATACTTGAATATTTGGAGGATTATTATGACTCAACGAGAGAGTGCATTAAAAAATATTATTACAGAAGAAATGAAGGCAGTTGCAAAAGCAGAGAACATAGATGCAGAGCAATTACTTAATAAAATAAAAAAAGGTGAAGTTGTAATTCCGAAAAACAAAAATCATAATTTCAAAAAAATCTGCGGTATTGGAAACGGCTTAACTACAAAAATAAATGTTAATATAGGCACATCTCCTGTTCATATGAATTTAGAAGAAGAGATAGAGAAACTGAGAATTGCGGAGAAATACGGTGCAGATACAATTATGGATTTAAGTTTAGGCGGTATATTAAATACTGTAAGAAAAAAAGTGCTTGAAATCAGCAATATACCAGTAGGCACAGTTCCTATATATCAAGTAGGATTTGAATTATCGAAACAGAAACGCGACATAAAAGATATGAAAATAGATGATATTTTAAAAGTTATAGAGACACAGGCAGAAGAAGGCGTTGATTTTATGACGGTGCATTCAGGAGTAACATTAAATACACTTGAGCGGCTTGAGAAAGAGAAAAGGACATTAAATATAGTCAGCAGAGGCGGGTCTATGCTCACAGCATGGATGAAATATAACAAGAAAGAGAACCCGATGTATGAACATTTTGATAAAATAGTAGAGATAGCCAGAGAATATGATGTAACATTAAGTCTTGGGGACGGATTCAGACCCGGCGCAGTAGTTGATGCAACGGACAGGTCACAGATATATGAATTGATTATGTTAGGCGAACTTGCACAGGAAGCCTGGGAGAACGGGGTGCAGGTAATGATAGAAGGCCCCGGACATGTACCGTTTCATCAAATTGCCACCAATATGAAAATTCAGAAAACATTATGCCATAATGCTCCTTTTTATGTGCTTGGTCCTATTGTAACTGATATTGCTCCCGGCTATGACCATATAACCGCTGCTATCGGCGGAACACTAGCCGCTGTCTCGGGCGCAAACTTCTTATGCTATGTAACTCCTTCTGAACATCTTAAATTACCTTCTGTTGAAGATGTAAAAGAAGGAACTATTGCTTCAAAAATTGCTGCACATGCTGCGGATATTGCCCTCGGTATAAACAATGCTGTTGAATGGGACAGAAAAATGGCAGAAGCACGACATAAACTTGACTGGGATGCGCAAATAAATTTGTCTATAGATAAAGAAAAAAGCAGACAATATAGAGAAGAAAGTGAATCATCCTCTGACGAAGTCTGTTCAATGTGCGGAGACTTCTGTGCTATTAAACAGATTAACGATGCATTTGTCCCGGAATAATTATGAAATATTCTTTAAAAAAATACGAAAAATTGTCACTGGAAAAAGAATTCAAATATGTGTTTCAAAACGGCAAAAAAATTTTCTCACCTTATCTCAGATTATACTTTGCAGTTAATAACCTTAATTATTCCCGACTCGGTATAAGCATAAAAAAAAAATTCGGAAACGCTGTTGAACGGAATAAAGCCAAACGACATATCAGAGAAATATTCAGACTAAATAAAAATCTGAAACAGAATGTTGACCTGATTGTTATAATTGAAAATAAATTTAAAACACTTAACTTTGAAGCAAGAAAAAATACTTTTTTAAGTTTGCTTAAAAAAATTAATCTTATTTAACAGGAGTCTTAAATGTTTGTAAAAGGTTTAAAATGTATTAATTGCGGAAAAGAATTTGTACTAAAAAATAATATTTATACCTGTCCTAATTGTAATTCTAATTTAGAAGTGATTTATGATTATTCTGCTTTAAAAAAAATATTTACTAAAAATA
>CAYQNP010000256.1:0-14290 GCA_964418785.1 uncultured Spirochaetia bacterium
AATTTTTGTTTGACTTATCAATTTCAATCGGTATCTTAATTCTATGATTATAAAAAGGAATATATTCGATAAATTAATGTCCCAACTAAATAGACCTCAAATATCTATTATTATTGGCGCGCGCCAGGCAGGAAAATCAACTCTCCTAAAAGAAATACAAAAAAAAATCAGTATTCCATCAATCTTTTATAATTTTGAAAATCCCTTACACTTAAGAATACTACAAGATGGGTATAATAGTTTTATTAATGAAATCGGTAAAGAAAAAAAAGTTGTATTTATTGACGAATTCCATTATTATAAAAATATTACTTCTGTTTTTAAAGTTATATACGATTTAAACCCCCAGATTAAAATTTATGCAACCGGTTCATCCAGTATGGAAATTCACAAACATCTAAAAGAATCACTTGCAGGACGAAAATTTGAAACTTATCTTTTTCCATTAAATTTTTCAGAATGGTTAATCGCAAAAGGAATGGAAATACCTGATATTACTTCCTCATTTAAAACTATTATCCACGAACAATTAAAACATTATCTAAAAGAATTTTTAAAATATGGTGCAATGCCCGGCCTTATTCATTTTAATAATGAAATTGAAAAATTAGAGTACCTTGAAAGCATTTACTCCACATACATAGCAAAAGATGTTAAAACCTTTTTAAAAGAAGAAAAAATACTTGATTTCAATAAATTAATAGAATTACTAATTTTATTAAATGCAAAATCATTAAATGAAAACTCCCTATCAAAAGAATCAAAATTAAGTATAAGACAGGTAAAAAAATATATAGATATCCTAAAAGAAACTTTCATTATATTTTTATTAAAGCCTTTATTTGCAAACAAAAAAAAAGAGATTACAAAAACATCTAAATTATACTTCTATGATTCAGGAATATCAAATATGATGCTGCGAAATTTTACAGATATTGAATTAAGAATAGATAAAGGAGAAATTATTGAGCAATTTGTATTCCTTGAACTGATAAAATCAATAGATATAAGATATGAATTAAGATATTGGAGAACAGCTGATAAATACGAAGTAGATTTTGTTATTTTAAGAGATAATAAAAAACTACCAATAGAAGTAAAGACACGTTGGGATAAAGATAAGATTCCATCTGGATTAAGAAAATTTTTTGAATATTATCCTGAAGTAAAAAGCGGCGTAATACTACAAATGAACGAAAAGCGAGAATTCAAGTATAATGATAAAACTATATATGTATTTCCTTTATATTATGCAAGTCAATTAATAAAAATGTTATAATTATCCGACTGATTGCTTCAAAAATTTAGGGACGGTGCAATACTTTATTAATTTTTTTGGGGCAAATGATTATTCGCCCCTACTTAAGCGCCGAGCCTGAAGACTCAGCTACAAAGTTTATAAAGTTTTGCACCGTCCCCATGCTTTACTTGACTTATTATTTTTATGTATTAAAATAGCATTGTGAAAAAATTAATTATTTATACATTTTTTTTAATGTTTACAATACAATTAAGCGGGCACACAATAAATCCTGTCTCGGATTTTATAAATACAGCCGTGATTCCGTGGAAAACAAAAAATTTAAAATATACAGGTCTGACATTAGGGATAACTGCAGGATTATTTCTGGCAGATGAGAATATAACTGAATATATGCGAAAGCATCAAAGCAGTTCATTTTCAGAATTCATAAAATACCCGAAATTATGGGGAGACGGACATTATATTATAGCAGGCGGGTCTGTATTATTATTAAGCGGATTAATTATAAAAGAACCTAAGATTACATCACTGGGGATATATATTTATGAAGGATTTTTATACTCCGGGTTATATGTTACATTTGTCAAATTTATTTTCGGCCGGGCACGACCATATACAGAAGAGGGCTCTTTATCTTTTCATCCTTTCTCAACCGAAACTGCAAATACTTCTTTCTATTCAGGGCATACAACTGAAGCTTTTACATTATCAAGTATTATAGCAAACTATTTCAAAAACACATACATATCAATACTTGCATATACTGTTTCTGCACTTACAGGAATAGAGCGAGTATATAACAACAAACATTGGACAAGTGATGTTTTTCTCGGAGCAGTGACAGGAATAATAATAGGAAAAAGCATTATCGATAACAATACAGATATACACTATGACTGGAAAAACTCATCTATAAGAATAAGCATTTATTCAAGAGGGCTTTAAGAAGAATTATATTAATCACCTATTATTTTCTTTTTGATATCAGATAAAATCTGCAATGCTTCAATGGGAGTGAGGTTATTAATATCAACATCTTTTAGAAGTTTATTTATTTCTGCTTCAACAGGATTAATTAATTTCATTGAAAATAGGTTTAACTGATCTTCATCATTTTTCTGCAAAGCAGACTGAGAGAGAATAACATTTTCAACAGAATCCTCTTCAAGGTCAGTTAAGATTTCTTTTGCTCTTAAAATAACATCTTTTGGGATACCGGCGAGTTGTGCGACCTGAATACCATAACTTTTATCGGCAGCACCGGGTTCTATTTTTCTGAGAAAAATAACTTTATCACCCCATTCTCTAACCAGAATATTATAATTTTTAATTCCTTTTACACTGCCAAGTTGTGTTAATTCATGATAATGAGTAGCGAACAATGTTTTAGCCTTTATTGTATTATTAATATATTCAACAACGGACCATGCAATAGACAAGCCGTCATAAGTACTTGTTCCGCGCCCTATTTCATCCATAATAATCAAACTTTTATCAGTAGCATTATTTAATATATTAGCGGTTTCATTCATTTCAACGAGGAAAGTACTTTCACCTCTTGCAAGATTATCCGAAGCACCTACTCTTGTAAATATTCGATCAACAACACCGATTTTAGCATTTGAAGCAGGGACAAAACTTCCCATTTGAGCCATTAAAGTTATCAAGGCAACCTGTCTTAAATAGGTAGATTTACCTGCCATATTAGGTCCTGTAATTATAAGAATCATATTATCAGTGCTGTTCAGCAGAGTATCATTTGGAATAAACTGTTCATCTTTTACTGTTTTCTCAACAACAGGATGTCTTCCTTCTTTTATTTCAATAGTATCTGATTTATTAATTACAGGTTTATTATAATTATTTTTCACAGCACATTCTGCCAGAGCAGTGTAAAAATCAACAGAAGCCACATAATGAGAAACCTTTTTTATATCTCCTACCCGATTACCTATTATTTCAAGAATCTCATTAAACAATGTATTTTCAAGTTCTACAACTTTCTCTGCTGCATTTAAAATAATTTCTTCATACTCCTGCAATTTAGGGAAAGTAAATCTTTCAGCATTTGTTAAAGTCTGTTTTCTCACATAATCATCAGGGACCATATCCAGATTAGTTTTTGTTACTTCTATATAATATCCAAAAACTTTATTATACTTTATTTTTAAAGAGCTTATACCTGTTCTTTCAATTTCATTTTTCTGAAGATTTAGGATCCATTCTTTACCTTCCTGTTCTGCTTTTTTATATTTATCAAATTCTTCATTATAACCTTCTTTTATAACCATACCTTTTCCGAGCTGAACCGGAGCCTCTTCATTTATACTTTTATCAATCAAATCAATAATATCAGATACATCAGGCAAATCATCAGATATATCTTTTAAAATTTCAACATTATTTAAAAGTTCTTTTAATTTAATAAAATTAATCAAAGAATTTTTAAGAGCAATAACATCTCTCGGATTAGTTTTAAAAAGGCTTATTCTAGAGCCTAATCTTTCCATATCCGAAATTTTATTAAGTATATTCTGAGTTTGAGACAACAAATCAGAATTAGAGAAAAAAGTATTTACCTTTTTAAGTCTATTATTAATTTTTTCAACACTCATAAGTGGTTCAAGGATACGCTTTTTAAGGAGTCTTGCGCCCTGGGGAGTCTTTGTATAATCAAGAACAGAAAACAGAGTTCTGGCAGAAGTATTATCCTGAAGATTAGCCACAAGTTCAAGATTACGAACAGTAGCATTATCAAGAATCATAAAATCAGATTCAGAATATAATTTAATAGAGTCAATATGTTTAATCACCTGTTTTTGAGTTTCATTTATATAATGTAAAGCAGCGGCTGCAGCAGATATTATTTCAAATCTGTTTTCAATGCCGAAACTGTTAAGTGATTTAACCTGAAAATGTTCCAGAAGTTTATTTACAGCATAGCCTTTTTCATATACCCAATCATAATATTTAGTTATAAGTATATCCGGATACAGAGAAAATATCTGTTTTACAACATCGTTATCAGCCAGGCTTTCAGGGAGCAGGACTTCAGCGGGTTTAAATTTAGCAATTCTATTTTCAAGGAAATTAATCATTTTATCAGTCATTTCATCACTCACAAGGAATTCACCTGTAGATACATCTGTCAAAGCAACTGCAATTTTTTTATCCGAGAAAAACAGACTCATAAGGTAATTATTAGATTTCTGATTAAGCACATTAAAATCAAGAGTGGTACCGGGAGTAATAACCTGAATAACATCGCGTTTAACAAGTTTTTTAGCCTGTTTAGGGTCCTCAACCTGTTCGCAAACAGCAACTTTATAACCTTTACGAATAAGTTTCGATATATAAGACTCGGCAGCGTGGAAAGGAACACCGCACATAGGTATTCGTGAAAGTTCCCCTACATTTCTTGAAGTAAGCGTCAATTCCAGTTCTCTGGAGCACAAAACAGCGTCATCATAGAACATCTCGTAAAAATCTCCCAATCTGTAAAAAAGAATAGTATCCTGATAATTCTTTTTTATATCAAGATACTGTCGGACCATTGGAGTAAGTTTTTTTTCTTTTTCAGCCATAGGATTATTTTGTAATGATAATATGTTTTATAACAACAGGTTTTAAAGGTTTATTATTTCTATCTGTTTTAACGCGAGCTATTTTTTTTACAACATCAAAACCTTTAATAACTTTTCCGAATACAGTATGTTTTCCGTCGAGCCAGGGGGTATCAACCTCATTGATAAAGAACTGGCTGCCGTTAGTATCAGGTCCTGCATTTGCCATAGCAACGCATCCTTTACGCGGAGGAATTGATTTAACATTTTTTATATAATGATATCCCTGTGCTTCGTAAAATTCTTTTACACTTTTATTTATAAATTTCTGCAACATATACTGCGGATACATCTGGAACAAGAAATTTGCATTTCTGACCTTTAATTTATTAAGTCCCAGGGAATCTGCATTTATTTCATCTTTAAACATATATCCCGGACCGCCTCTGCCTGTTCCTGTAGGGTCTCCTGTTTGAATCATAAAATTCGGTATTACTCTGTGAAAAATAATACCATCGTAAAATTTACCTTTTATTCTCTTTCCGCTTTTATAATCATAATACTCTTTTTTTCCAGTTGCAAGTCCTATAAAATTCGCAACTGTTTTCGGCGCATTTTTTTCATAAAGTTCAACATAAATATTTCCCATTGTAGTTTTAATAACAGCAACCGGATCAGATTTTACTTTTTTTACAAATCCGGCACTTAAAACTACAGGAAACAGCAGTAAAAAAAACAGAAAAATTTTTCTCATTTTCTTATTCCTCCTTAAAATAAGTTATGAAATCCATTGAAATTTCTCACGCATAATATCAAAAAAATTCCTTCCGGCAGCTCTTATAACAAGTAATTTATATTTAGATTTTTTCACACAAACCTTATCTCCCACTTGAAGATACATACCCCGATGTCCGTCAACAGTAAGAAGTATATCTTTTTTTTCTTTAACAATTTCAATTTTTATTTTAGCAGAAGACGGCAAAACAATAGGTCTGGTGGACATTGTATGCGGACAAATAGTATTAAAAACAAGCAGTTCAGTTAACGGTACGGCAATCGGGCCGTTTGCTGCAAGAGAATAACCGGTCGAACCTGTCGGAGTAGACACAAGCAATCCGTCTCCGCGAAAAGTCCCCACATAATTATCATTTACATACGCTTTTAATTCCACAATTTGCGAAAATCCGGATTTGCTTATAACAGCTTCATTAATACCGATATAGGAGTCTATTAATTTATTTTCTCTGTACACATCTGTTTGAATCATTAATCTTTTTTCAACTGTTATTTTATTTTCAGCAATATACTTAAGGAGTATGTCTATTTCATTTTTTTTAAATTCAGTTAAAAAGCCGAGACTTCCGAGATGTATTCCCAGAATAGGTTTTTTGTTCTTATAAAACCTATTGGCTGCAGAGATAAAAGTACCGTCACCGCCAAGTACAATAACAACATCACACTTTTTGTAAAATGTATCATCATCAACTCCGTATTCAGACAAATTAATATTATGCGCATCATCTTTACGGAGATAAAACTTAAATTTATACTTAACGCCGGCCTGAAGTATTTTTTTTAATATTTTAGCAGTGTCCTTTTTGTTCAAATTAATCACAATAGAAATAAACTTCATCTCTTTATCTTATAAATTTTAAACGAAAAGTCCATTATATTTATTAAAATTCCATCCATAATACCGGTTACCATACTGTACAGTATCATATCACGAGTTACTTCATTTGTATCAGAAATAAAACATAGATACTTTTTATTTTTTTTAACAACAGCATCTATTTTAAACTCATTTTCAATTCTTTTATTATCGAAAAACAGATAAAATTTTACTGATTTTCCTATTTTCAATACAGTAAAATGATTCTTTTTTAAAATATAATACATTCTTTTAACATCTTTATTTCCATTCAGAACTTTTTTAGTTATAGAAAATTTTCTAATTTTATAGTGCAAATATAAAAAGATTAAGAAAGCAGATATCCCGGCACCTATAATTAAAGTATAAATTTCTTTCATAAATTAAATCTAAAAATTATAATATCTCCGTCCTGAACAATATACTCTTTCCCTTCTAATCTATATAACCCCTGTTTTTTAGCTTCAGCTTCTGAGCCTGCCCGCATCAAATCATCATAGGAAATAACTTCGGCACGAATAAATCCTTTTTCAAAATCAGAATGGATTACTCCTGCAGCTTTTACAGCTGTAGTACCTTTTTTTATCTGCCAGGAATGAATCTCTTTTTCTCCTGCTGTAAAATATGAAATAAGATTCCCGTAATCATATGTAAATTTAATTAATCTGTTAAGACTTGTATCTTCAAGATTCAAATCCTCAAGAAATTCCTTTCTCTCATTTTCTTCAAGCTGTAATATCTCAGCCTCTATTTTGGTAGATATATTTATGGTACTTATATCACTATCTACATCAAACTTTTTATGAATATCACTATCATCACAATTAATAATAATAAAAATAGGTTTTAAAGTAAGGAATTGAAAACCTCTAACTATTTTTGCTTCATCTTCTCTTAATTCTACTTTGTTTAAATAATTATTATTTTCCAGTTCTTCTTTAAATCTAAGTAAAATCTCTTTTTCTTTTAGCAGATAATCCTCTTTTTTAGTTCTCAACTGTTTTTCAAGTCGCTCTAAACGGGTTTCTACTAAAAAAAGATCCGCAAAGATTAATTCGTTCTTTATAATTTCATAATCCCTTTTACTGTCAATACTGTTATATGGATGAAAAACATTCTCATCCTTAAAAGCACGAATAACAATCCCGAACATATCAACTTCTTTTGCTTCTGTCAATGCTTTTTGAGTTTCTTTTGATTCTTTCTTTATAGATGGAATTAAATGAAATTCTAACTGAGAATATACTTTTTTTCTGGAATTATAAAATTTTTCAAGTTTCTCAATACGCTCATCAGGAACATTTACTGCAGCGACTTCTTCTTTAGTAAGAGAATGCTGACTCTCCTCTTTTCCTGTAAGAAGACTAAAAAGACTTTTTTTACCTGCAAATTCAAGACCTATTAAACCGACTTTTAACATATTTATTCCTCGCAAAAAAATTTCTTATATATGTTATACAGCAGAAAAATAATTTCAAGAAAAAAGTTTATAAATTATACTGATTAAAGACGCGAGAACATAAACAATTACAGTGCGGATATAACGGCTATACCACCAATTTAATGTTTCTTTTTCTTTTTGAAATTTTCGTATGTCATAACCATAGTAGGCATAGCAGTTAATGCAAAAAATAAAATTGATATCATTCCTATCACAGCTAATAAGCCTATGGTCTTTAACCCCTGATGGTTAGCGATAATTAATGCTGAAAAGCCCATCATAGTCGTAACAGCAGACACCAAAACAGCAGGACCTGCAGATCTTACAGCATTAAGAATATCCTTTCGGCCGTCTTCTATATACCTTCTATATATATGTATACCCGAATCAATACCCACTCCTAACAATATAGGGAACACAACCACATTTAAAAAATTAAAACTCATGCCGGATATCCACATTATACCAAACATTCCAATTATACTAAACAATAAAACAGAGAAAATAATTAAAGTATCAAAGATATCTCTGAAAGCGAAGAAAAGAATCAAAATCATCAGCACTATAGCCAGGGTAATAATTATTTTTCCGTCATATATAATTAAATTTAATATATCAGCCAATATTTCAGTTTCTCCTGTTATCGGAACTCCATTAAATTTATGCTGTATTGTTTTTATCTCTTTTGAATATTTAAAAATAGCTTTAGATTTTGCAAGATTAACTTTCGGAAAAACAAGTACAACTCCGACATTATCCTTTCTTACCCGTATTCCTTGATAAGTATTTTTAATAGAAGGCGGAAGATTTTTTCTTGTTACCATATCCACACTGCATTTCTCTCTCAAATCATCTAATTCTTTTTTTTGCTTTTTATCTAACGAATTTAAAGTGTCATCTGAGAGATCTTTTTTAATTGCTTTTAATACTTTAAGTTTTTCTTTCTGATTAGACGGGATAAAATCGCCCATAGTCAAACACAGATCAAAAGTAGTATCTTCGGGATGTTTTTCTATTATATTTTTTATGTAATCACTAATTCTTTTTTCTTCATCAATAGAACGCGGGATAATTACAGCCGGTGTTAAAGAAATTCCAAATATTTTATTTATTCTGCGATCTAAAGCATACGACTCCAGATTTTTCCCCTGCAATTTAGAAAAATCATATTCAAAATGTATTTTATTAAAAACAAAAATAGAAAAAATAATATATGTAAATATAAATATTTTAAAAGGAACTGTTCCAACAACCTTCTTAATAAATACAGGTATTTTTATTTTATCAGTTTTGTTTTTACCGGGAGATAAGAAACGAATATATTTTTCCGCCATTATAATCATTGCCGGGAAAATTGTATAATATGAAACAATACAAAAAGATATACCTATAGTTGATATAATACCAAATTCAGAAAAACCTTTAAATCTTGCTAAAATTAAAGTAGCAAATGCAACAATTGTAGTTAAAGCAGCAAGAAAAACAGAAAAACCTGTAAACCTAAAAAGATCTACCAGGGAATTTTCTATGTTTTTCTTAATACGCAATTCTCGATATCGTGATAAAAGATGAACTCCGTAATCAATTCCAAGACCACCTATAATTGCGACAAGAAAACCGGTTATAATATTTATATGGCCTACCACAATACTTGTTAACCCATATGTCCAAATTAAACCCATTCCCAGAGGAATCATAATATAAAGGATAGCACTAATTCTTCTAAAAAAGATAATTATAAATAAAAGTATCAGAAATATTGCTAAAGTAGAAGTAAACACAATATCTTTTTTTATTACATCATTATCATCGATACTTTTTTTATACCTTCCGGTCATACTGATATGAGCCTGCGGATCTATTTTCTTTATACCCGAATTTTTAAAAATCTTATAAACCTTATCAACAAGAATTCTTGTCTCACTAAGTTTTGATGATACAAAATTAGGTTTTATTAACATAATAACTAATTTTTTCCCGTCACCACTATCACCAATATAAAATTCATTAAACCGTCTGTCTTTTCTCTGATTTTTATATTTATTTTCTATATCAGAAAAGTCCAATTTATATTCTTCATCAACCAGATCAATATAAAAAGGATTTGCTTTTTTCTTTTCTAATTTAATTTTCTTTTTTATTCTTCGTCTTATTTCTTTAAGGTCAGATATATCAAGATAAAGCAATTGATGTTCTTCAAAAAATTCTTTTTCCAATCTAAAATCTACAAATCTAACCTGATCTAATTTCTGAATTTTTTTTGCTATATCAAAAAATAACTTTGTAACCTGCTTTGGCTTACTTGTTTCGACAGCTACTATTAAATCTCCAATTCCGCCGTATATTTTTGTAACTTTTTCCAGATTTTTTACACTATCAATATCAGGCGGCAGCAAACCAATAAAACTGCTGTCCAATTTTAAATCTTTGATAAAATAAAAAGAAACTATACTCAACAACAAGCCTGCAATAATAATCAAATACGAATATCGCATTAAAAATTTTATATACTTTTTAATAATTTTATTTTTTTTCATTTCTTTTGCAACCTTCATATTATACCCCATATTTTTAATCTTTTATACCTGCCACATTAAGTAATTCAGCCAATTTAACATTATAATCATAAATAGCTGTATAATACTTTTGTCGTGCAATTGCATAAGCAGCCAGACCCTCCAGTGCATCCTTCGCACTGCCAGTTCCTGTAGCATATAATAAACCTGCAGAGCGCATCCAGCTGCTTGCAGCTTTTACCTCATCTTTTAAAAATTTTATTTTCTTTTGCAATTCTACTGTTTCCATATATGTCTTTTTCACCTGAAGAGATATTGCTTTTTTTGCAAACTGATATTTCTCAAGTAATTTATCATAATCTGCCTGTGCACCCTTAATTTTAGCCTTAATTGTTTTATAGTCGAAGTAATATTTAACCCCAAGAGCCACTCCGCCGTCTAACCCGTTGTAAGGGTCATTAAGCCATGGATTATCCTGATCATCAATTACCGAAGCCCAGTTATAATTGAGTTGTCCGGCTACAAACACATCAGGATAAAAACTACACTTTTCAGCTTCTACTAAAGCTTTCTTTGCTTTTAACCCTGCCATAATCTGTTTCATCTCAGGTCTATTTTTAAGAGAACTTTCAATATAAAAATCTAATGGTTTTAATTTCTGTCTAATCGGCCGTAAAGGTATCTTTTTAAAAACTATTCTATTAGTTTCTTTAATTCCCATTTTAAAAAACAATGCAGACCTGGTTAGAGATACAAATTTATCTGCTTTTATTTCGTTTATTTTTAATTCTGCCATATAAACTTTTAATCGCTCAATATCACTCTTTTTGACTTCTCCTTTTCCTGCAGAATAAATTTCTTCAGCCTGTTCGATTGCATCTGCAAGAGTCTTTTTTACCTCCAATACAAGTTTTGACAATTTGTCTGCAAGTATATAACCGTAATAATATTTTTTTATATCAAGCACTATTTCAACTTCTTTTTCTAATTTTTTATTTTTAGCATATAGTATACCATTTTCAGCGGCTTTTTTATAAGCCTCAACTTTTCCAAAAGTATAAATAGGCATAGTAATCTGCAAACCGAGATGATAATATGGCCCCCATTTATTATAATTTTTCTCATAACTATAAATATCACCTTTAATTTCATAAGTAGGCGCCAGAAATGTCAAGATATCTACCTTAGGAGTAAAAACAGCTTTTGCTTCATCTAACTTACTACTATATATATCTATCTCTCTGGCACTCTCTTTGATTTCAGCATTATTCTGCAATGCCCTGGCAATACACATTTGTAAAGTATACGTATTTGTTTTCAAGGTATTGGCCTCAAGACTGTATGATATTAAAAATATAAGAATATTTAATATTTTTACTATCTTTTTCATTTTTTTAATTTCCTATCCATAAGTGATATTAAATGGTCAAACCCTTTATCTTTTATAATTTTTGTGAATTGATTTTTATAATTCAAGACCAAACTATCTCCATCTGTTATAACATCAATTATCTTCCAGCCAGTATCAGATTTAAACATTTTATAAGTAATATCAATATCAAAATCTTCCTTTTCATCTATAATAACAGTATCTACCAATGCATGAGTATCATCTATTTTTTTTACGGATTTATACTGTATGATTATCTCATTAAAATATTCACTGCTTGCAGGATATGCTATTTTTTCTACTAATTTTTGCATAAGAGTAACATATTTATTTATTTTAACTGAACTAACCTTGTTAATATAAGTTCCCAACGCTGATTTTGCCATCGCAGGAACATCTAATATGGAAGAAATTTTATCAAGAACTTCTTGATTTTTCTTTTTTTCTGCATCAGTAAGTTTAATTTTACTTTCATCCTTATACATTTTCATATACTCTACGAATTCTTTAATTCTCTCAAGCGGACCTTCTACAGCAGATTCCTCTGACATATTACTTTTTTTCTGAATTTCATTATTAGCAACCTGAGCAGAAATATTAGCGGCAGGACTCAACATACCCACCAGAATTACTGCTGTCACAAAATATTTTATTCTACTTCTCATTTATTGTACCTCCTTTATAATATGTTTTTATACTTATGACTTCATCTGTACCTCCATCAGTATCTTCATATTTCAAATACGGATATGGAGATTTAACCGAAAAATAAAAATATAATTTAGTTCTATATACTAATTTTGCAATTCTGCTAGCCGGCTCAATTAAAACTTTATATGCTTTAAATTTGCCCGCAGGAATCTTAACTTCTGAAATCCCCTTCTTTTCTGCACGCAATTTTACAATCCTGCCGTTATTAAGCATTGAATAAAACTCTATACTTTTTTGCTTTTTCCATGGAAAACAGCGCAGCAAATACTGCATACTCTTTGCATCATATACTTCATTCTTAATCTTAATATATTTATCTATATCTTTTGGCGGCATTATAAGATGTATCATATCCCCTTCTCTTGTTAATTTTCTATCAACTTCCTTGCCTCTCATTTGTAAAAATTTTATTGTGAATAAATTTTTATCAAGCAACTCTATTCTGTTAAACCCTTCTGTACTTTTAGTATATATCTTATAATAAACAGCTCCATTTATATTTGTTCTTATTAATTTTTTTTCTAATATTGTAATATTATTAGTATTACTTTTCTTAAAAGTTCTATATTTTATTACCTCTTTCTCCGGAAAATTCGGGGGAGTAAATATAGCCTCAGCAGACAAATTAGTTGTTACAAGTAAAATAAAATTGACAATAAAGAAAAATTTAATATTTAAATATACTTTCATTTGTTTTTCCTGATAAAAAATATTAATAATGTAAGAGAAATTCCTGCTATTAAATCTGACCCATAATGTTCACCCAGATAAATAAGAGTAAAATATATAAACAATAACACAGGTGCAAATATTATATAATTTATTTTCTTATATTTCCCGAGATAAAGATAAATAAGAGTAGGATAAGCGGAATGGATTGACGGCATAGCGCCATACATATTGCCAATATTATCAAAATAAATCTCTTTTAAATTCATATTCGGGAATAAATCTGCAGCTTTCATTATATACTTATGTACAGTAGGGGCAAATCCTTTTACAGATGCGAGCCAGGGAGGTGCAGTCGGCAGAATTAGATATATACTGAATCCTATCAAAGAAAGTATTATTAAATCCGTAAAAAATAAACTAAAATATTTTCTATCCTTTAACCAGAAAAAAATTCCTATTATTATTGGAAAAATAAAATGAGAAAGATATATTAAAATACAAAATCTGTCAAGAAGGGTCGTACCGGATGTACCGAAATTTCTCTGAACTATATTGGGCAATACGCCGCCGAAAATAAAAGTTTCAATATTAATTACATAACGATAAAAAACAACTCCTTTACCGGAAATATTATGCATTGCCGAGTAAATAATACTAATATAAAGTATAATCAATACAGGATGGATTGCACGCTTAAATGGAATAAAAAATAATAATAAAGTAGCAATAAGAAAAGTTCCTATATATTTATCAAATGGCAAGTTATAGCGAATTAAATAATAGAATAATAAAGATGTATATATAGCCAGACTTATCAATACAGTCTTACTACGCTCTTTTACTTCTAAATTTTCAAAAAATTTTATCATTTTACTCTTCCTGTTTTAATGTATTATATACATATATAATTCTCTGTATGGCTGTTATATTTGTTAAAACCGCTAATATTATTAAAACCGGGACAAGAAACTTATTAAAAAACAGTCCCGCTGCTATCAGCAAAACTCTCTCAGGTCTTTGAAATATTCCCACTTTTATATTTTCTATAAAATTCTCTCCTCGTGCTTTTATATAACTTGTTA
>CAYQNP010000257.1:0-6591 GCA_964418785.1 uncultured Spirochaetia bacterium
CTTCATTCGGGACATCGAGTCTCCAACCGTCAATTCCTTCTACTTTTTTTCCGTTTACAACAGGATTAAGCCATCGTTTTGTAATGTTAAAAATATGCTCTCTAATTCCGTGTACAAGGCCGTTGTTATCTTCTTTATAAACCGGCAATCCGCCGAATCCACCCCAGCCTTCATATTTGAATGGAATCCAGCTTGTTATGACATACCAGTCTTTATAAATAGAATGCTGTTTGTTTCTTTTTACATCTTTAAATGCCCAGAAATTATCTCCTGAATGATTAAAGACACCGTCAATTATTATTTTCATTCCCATAGAATGAACTGTTTTTACAACATCAAGAAACAGTTTATCTGTTTTTGTCCATTTCCATGTTTTAGGATCTTCAGTTTCGTTTAAATTTTTATTATCTCCTTTGAAACCGAAATTATCGTCAACATGTCTGTAATCACTTGTATCGTATTTATGATGAGACGGTGATTCAAAGATAGGGTTTAAATATATTCCGCGTACACCTAAATCTTTCAGATATTTTAGTTTTTCTTTTAATCCCTGTAAATCTCCGCCGTAGAATCTGTTCCATACTCCTTCCCATCCGTAAAATCCATAGCGCTTATCATTAAATCTTTTATCGTCCCATTTTTCACATTTATATTTTTTAAACCAGTCCCAACGCCATGGAATAGTACATGCAGGATCGTTTTTTTTGTTTCCGTTTCTGAATCTGTCAACCATAATTTGATACCATACTATTCCTTTTGCCCAGTCCGGAGTAGGAAATTTTATTTTTATTACAGCAGAAAATAAATCTTTTTTTGAAGGTTTTTTAGTGCCTTTATAATCAGCTGCATAATAGAATTTTTTCCCTTTGTCGTATAAAACAAAGTAATATTTTATTAATTTAGAGCCTTTAGTTACAGTAATATTATTTGCAAAATAATCGAATCCAAAGCGAGTATATTTTGAGCTTAAGAATACCTCTTTTTTAGAATTTTTATTATAGTAGATTATTTTTACTTTATCAACATCATTTTCAATAGTTCTTAGTTTTATTTCGATTAATTTTTCTCCAAGAACATTAAAGTATTTCATTTCTGAGGGTTCATGTTCAACAGCCTGCCAGTTGATGCCGCCTTTTTTTGCATTTCCGAAGTCTGCAGCATTATCCCCGACATAGATTCCTGAATTATAGCCGCCGTATCCGTCTGAAACGCGTAATTTTTTAGGTGTAAATTTATCGGGAAGCCATTGAGTGCCGTTTACCACATATTTAAAAGTATAAAGACCTTCCTCAAGAGGCAAGAACAGTTCAAAAGTTCCATCTGGATTTTTGTTTAAAAAATTCGCACCTGTATTCCAGTTATTAAAAGAACCTGCAACAGCCACTGTTTTTATATCTTTATTTCTCAATTCGGGATATTTCTCAGGATTTAAAACAAAGTGTGCAAAATTCTTTTTTTGAAATGAGAAAGATTTGCTCCTTTCGTTGAAAGTAAAAAGATAATATTTCCCTTTTTTCAGATGAAGTTTTATGTTCTTAATTATTTTTGCTGAATTATTTTTTATTAAATTTGCTTTTTTTACACCAGTATAGTTTGCTGTAATTATTTTCTCATAGAATTTATTGCCTTTATATGTAAGCCATGTTTTCGGTTCTTCAGGATTTTTTGAAGTAATATCAGAAACAAGGGAGTATTTATTTATAACTTCAAATGTTATTTTATATGTTTCGCTTTTAAGTCCGTCATTTACTGTTAAGAAGAAGGTATAAGTGCCGGTTTTTTTAATCTTTGTCTTAATAATTTTTTTCTTTAATTTGCATTTACAGATTTTTGACGGATTACCGGAAGCCTGTTTCCATTGAAATGATTTAATGCGTTTCCCTTTCCGTGCAATACTTTTGCTCGCATCAAGTTTAATGTAATCTGTAATATAATAATATTTTTTGTATTCTGCATAAGCAATGGGTTTTATTGGATCTATTTTTTTTATTTTGTATTTTTTGCTCCTGAGATAAAGTGTTATTTTATAATAACCTGTTTTTTCTGCGAAGAATTTAATGTTATCACCGTTTTGTTTGAGAGAATCGTTGCCTTTATCGCCTTTTCCATAATTAATATTCCATGTCCCATCCATATTAAATTTGAAAATATATTCACCCGGATAGAATAGTTTTATTATTTCATAAGTTTTTGAACCTATAAATTTCATTCTGTAGTTTTTATCATTTTGATTCCAGTTATTAAAGGAGCCTGTAAGATTTACATATTTAAAAGGCGGTTTTTCATTTTTATTATATGATGCTTTTACTACAATAATAGAATTTCTCCCGCCGTAACCGTCGTTTTTGAATTTTTTTGCATTGGGGTCTGCAATCCATTTTCCGTCAACTATGAATTTATAAGCATATTCGCCCGGATCTAAATCAAGGGTTTTCTTCCATATTCCATTGATTTTGCTCATTTTGTCTGCGGTTTTACTCCAGTTGTTAAAGTCACCGGCAATATAAACATTTCGTGCAGAAGAGTTTTTGTATTTAAAGGTAACATTAACTCCGTATAAGTTTGAAAGAAAGATTGAAATAAAAATAAAGGTTAGAATTTTTTTCATAATGGTACCTCCTGATAGTTCGTAAAAATGTAGCAAATATTATTTAAATGTCAATAAATTTTATTGTAACACCGGTTCAGAAATAGTTGTAGAATAAAAGTTTTGTGTTTATTAGTTGTATTTATTTTATACCGAATTTTTTCAGTTTATTTTTAGTATTATTTAATTTTTTATTTAAGTCTCGAGTTTTTTTCTCAACAGTTTTTTTTGCTTTTTGTGCCTTTATTTCAGTTTCCTTTTTCTTATTAAGTAGTTGTTCTTTTTTAATGTTTAGATTTTTATTTTGGTTAATAAATTTTTTAACTTTAGAGTTTAATTTTTTAGAATTTATAGATTTAAAGTTTAGATTTTTAATTTTTTTTAAGTCAAGGGATTTTAAATTTTTTATAATGCGTTCTTTTTTTATGCTCTTTAATTTTTTCAAGTCGGAAATTTTAATATTTTTCAGTAATTTAAGAGTATTATTTTTTGAGTCAATGGCTGCAGATTGATTTCGAGACACAATGACTTTTTTTTCAGGTTCTTTTTTAGAGGCTACAGAAACTTTTCCGTCAGCAACAGCAACCTCGCTTTTATCCTTCTGCGATTTCACAAGAAATGTGGTACCTCTTACTCCAGCCACAGCAGTAGGGGTTTCAATGTTTACGGATTGGCCTTTTTTTAATTTTTCTATTTTGCACAAAATTTCGCCGGAATTTAATTTTGCTGTGTATTCCTCTGCTTTGTCTAATATTGCTTTCAGTGTTGTTTCACTATTTTCGGCTATTCTAATTATTCCGAAATCTCCTAATTGTATGTCCGCACGCGAAGAATTTCCTGTTATGATTTTATCATTATTATATAATATTAGTTTTAATTCTGCATTTTTCGCGCCTGAAGCAGTTATTACTTTCACTGAACCGGAATAAAATTTTATAATCCCGAATTCCGGCAGATTTTGTTTCTTAGAACAACTGATAAAATATAAACTCAGTATAATTATTGATATTAATATTTTTTTCATTGCAGAGTACCTCCTTAATATAAAGGAAATATATTTAAGTAAAAAGAAAAGTCAAGTAAGCATATATATACTTCCTGTATTTATTTTGAAAATAGTATTTGACCTTTAAAAAAAATATATTAAAATAGTACAGTATGCAGGATATAATAAATAAAATAAAGATTATACCGTTGAATAAGGTTTTAATACATGAAAATGTTGTTTTAAAATGGGCGGAGAATATTGCAACCTATATTCAGGAATCAGGCATTCAGAAAAATCCTATAGTTGTTCATAAAACAAATAATAAATATATAGTCCTTGACGGTATGCATCGTGTTCAGGCTTTTAAACTGTTGCAGTGTAAAGATATAATGGTTTATGAAGTTGATTATTTTTCTAATACTATAGAGTTAAAGGGCTGGGATGCTGTTGTATTTACAAAAGAAAAAACACTTCATCTTTTAAAATTGGCATTCTCCAGAGAGTATGTAATAAAGAGAGAAAAGCCTAATACTAATCTCAGAAAAATGATAGATGCAAGGCAGATATTGTTCGGGGTAAGAGATAAGAAAGGAGAATGGTATTCAATAACTTTAAAAAAGGATTTATATAAACTATCGCAGAAAGAGTATATAGATGTAATTGTAAAATCCATAGAGAAATTTGAATCTTTACTTGACATAAAGAAGATGAAGTTACTGTATTTACCGGATACAAATTCAGACAATGATTTCAAAACAGTAACAGCTAATATTTTAATATATAGGCCTATATTTAAGAAGGAAGATATAATATACAGGACATTGCATGGGAAGATTTTTCCGAGGAAAAGTACGCGGCACATAATACCCGGCAGACCGTTACGCGTGGATATAAATTTAACTATTTTGAAAGAAGATATAGGACTCCGTATAAAAAATAAATTATTAAAGTCGCATTTAATGTGGTGTTTTGAGAATAATAAAGTCAGGTTTTATCCTGAACCTGTATATATTTTTTCAGATTAAAACTAAAGGAGAGTAATATGAGCAGTAAAGATTTGTTGGTTAAAGAAGAGTCAGGTTGGTTAAAAGTTAAGAATGATGAGTTAAAAAAAGTCGATAATTTTGCTGATGAGTATATAGCATATTTGAATAATAATAAGACAGAACGGGAAAATGTTAATTTTATAAAAAAAACAGCAGAAGACAATGGTTTTGTATCGCTTGAAGAGTTTATGCGTTCAGATGCAAAGAGTAACAAAATTTATTATAATAACAGAAACAAAAGTATTTTTCTGGCAGTCCTTGGTGATGACGATATTGAGAACGGGTTTAATATTATTTCATCGCACATAGATTCTCCGCGTCTTGATTTAAAACAGAATCCGGTATTTGAAGATACAGGAATGGCTTTTTTAAAGACTCATTATTATGGAGGGATTAAGAAATTTCATTGGCTTAATATTCCGCTTGCAATACACGGCAGAGTAATTAAGTTAAATGGTGAATCTGTTGATATTGTTATAGGCGAAGATGAAAATGATCCGGTAGTAGTTATTCCTGATTTATTGCCGCATCTTTCAAGAAAATTAAGTGACAAGAAAATTGCAGAAGCTTATAAAGGTGAAGATTTGAATATCTTAATAGGGAATATTCCAGCTTCTGTAGCTGATAAAGAGATAAAAGATAAAGTTAAATATAATATTTTAAAGTTATTAAACGATAAATACGGACTTGTTGAGTCTGATTTCCAGTCTGCTGAATTGGAAATTGTTCCTGCGATTAAGGCAAGATATGCAGGACTTGATAGCAGTTTTATAGCAGGATACGGGCATGATGATAGAAGTTCTTCTTTTGCTTTATTGAAATCAATAATAAAGACAGATAAAGTTAATAGAAATGTGCTTGCAGTATTTGTCGATAAAGAAGAGATAGGGAGTGAAGGGAACAGCAGTATTCAGTCCCGGGCACTTGAATTTTTTATCAGTGAGATTATAGAAAAAAAGAAAAACAGTTTTAATGAAAAGATGTTAAGGAAATCGCTGTATAACAGTTATGCTCTCTCTGCTGATGTTGATGCTGCATTTGATCCGAATCATAAGGAAGTATTTGATGTGCGGAATACAGGGAAAATAGGAAATGGTGTTATATTGACTAAATATACCGGGCATGGCGGGAAATATGATGCAAATGATGCTAATGCAGAATATGTAGGGAAAGTAAGAAAGCTGTTTAATGATAATAATGTTATTTTCCAATTCGGTTCATTAGGAAAAGTTGATGAAGGCGGCGGCGGTACTATTGCAAAATATCTTGCAAATTACGGAATGGAAATAATTGATTGCGGTACCCCGGTGCTCGGTATGCATTCGCCTTATGAGATTATTTCTAAACTGGATTTGTATCAGACTTTTAAAGCATTTGAATCGTTTTTTAATAAATTTAATTGAAGTTAAAGTTTTGACACAAACTTGTTGCCCTGTATATAAAATCTAAGGAGTTCATCTTTTCCTATATTAATGCCGATTCTTGGACGACTTACTATTTTAAAAGCAGGATAATTATATTCGTGAATTGTTAATTCTCCTTTATATACGGGCAAATCATTTAATTTTTTGTCAATCTGCATAGCCATAGTAAATTTCCCCGGGCCGTTTGTTAAATTTTCCACTTTATTGATTCCTCTGTTTTTTTTCATTATTTCAATACCGTCAATAGGTTCTATTGCTCGTATAAGTACGGCGGATGGGATATTTTCCGGCATTGTTACTATATTCATTAAATAATACATACCATAGCATAAATAAATATATGCTCGTCCGGGCGTATGAAACATAATTGAATTACGGGGAGTTTTTTTTCTGTAAGCATGACTTGCCGGATCATCTACACCGCCGTAGCTTTCTGTTTCTACAATTATTCCGCTTATAATACCTGTTTCTGTTTTGTGTACAATAATTTTACCAAGCAGTTCTTTTGCAACAATTTCCGGGGCCCTATTATAGAAAGTTTTCGGT
>CAYQNP010000258.1:0-2721 GCA_964418785.1 uncultured Spirochaetia bacterium
AATGGAAAAAAGAGTATTGAAGTTGTTTATAATAAAAAGAAGGGAATAATAACGGATTATTATATATACGGCAATAACATAACGCCATATATTGGTGTAAAAATACGATATAAAGATTTAAAGTTTTCAGGAGAAGATATAAAAATACCTATTAAAATTGAGACAAGAGTAAAAACAGGGAATATTAGTATAATAAGTAGTGTTGAATTTAAAGATGTTAAAATAGAAAAATAGAGTAATAAGGAGGTATTTTATGAAACGGATAATATTATTAATTGCAGGAGTAATTTTATTTCAGTGGAGTGTATGGGGCACTCCGATTACCAGGACTTATGGAGTTGCAACAAATAATGAGAGTGGTTATACTATTAAGACAACAACGGATGGAGGTTATATAATATGTGGTTCCACCGAAGAATATGGTGATAGTGAATCGGAGCTTTATGTTATAAAAATTGATAATACGGGAGCAACACAGTGGACAAGAACTTACGGCGGGACAAATGCCGAAGATGCAGGTATAGATGCCATATATCCCACTTCGGATAATGGATATATAATTTGCGGGACAACCCATTCCTTTGGGAAAAACGGAGATGTATATATTATAAAGATTGATAATACGGGAGCAACACAGTGGACAAGAACTTACGGCGGAACTAACGAAGATACCGGTCAGGCTGTTGTAGAAACTTCGGATGGCGGGTATATTGTAACAGGTGTTTATGATAATACAGGACCTAATCCTCCTAAAGTTTATTTGTTGAAACTAAATAATACCGGAATGACACAGTGGACAAAAACTTATGGGGGTATTACCGGTAGAAATGGATATAATGTTAGAGAGACAGATGATAGCGGATTTATAGTTGTTGGTTATATTGTCAATCCAACAAGTTCTGATGTATATTTAATGAAGACCGATAATACTGGAGCAACGCAATGGACAAGGACATACGGCGATACAAATACTGATGTTGGTTTTAATGTTGAGAAAACTTCTGACAACGGATATATATTAGCAGGATTTTCTGAACAGCCTTCAGGTGGAGGGATTAATGATATATATGTAATAAAAGTTGATAATAATGGAAATAAAGAATGGGAAAAGAGATACGGTGGTACAGACGATGATTGGGGATTTTCTATAAAAAATGTTAATACAAACGGATACCTTGTTTGCGGGAGAACACGTTCATATGGAGCAGGGGAAGAAGATGTATATGTAGTACGGATTGATAATACAGGAGCAACGCAATGGACAAGAACTTATGGCGGATATACTAATGATAGCGGATATTCGCTTGTGGTAAGAAGCGACGGAACATATGCTGTTGTAGGTGAAACATATTCATTTGGTTCAGGCGGTAAAGATGTATATCTTATAATAGACAGTTTGCCGGAAGAAAGCACAACAAACACGAATACAGGTGAGCCTGCAAATAGTCTTGATAATGCTACTACAGGAGCAACAGTAGTTAATGTGGGCGAAGGAGAAGAGGTTGAATTTTTGAATTTGACTGCAAATGCAAAGGTTGATATATATACATCAGCCGGGGAGCTGGTTGTATCGTTAAATGATGATAATAATGACGGCATAATCAGATGGGACGGAAAGAATAGTGATGGAGAATTAATAACAAACGGAGTATATCTGTGTAAAATTACAAACACAAAAGGTGAGAGTAAAATTTTAAAGGTGGTTATAGTAGTGAAATAAAGGATCCGGAGGCTATTGTAGGAAAAGTATTGCGGTAATATGTATATTAAACAAAGAAAGTGTATAAGGAGGTGTATAAATGGAACAAGTAAAAAAACGGGTTGTTGTTTTGTTTATTTTTTTAGTAAGTCTTACGGTGGTTGATTTGTACGGGTACGGCAGATATGGATACGGAAGTTCATTTGTTAGAAGGCGGTCGGATATTGCAATTACTGTAAAAGCCGGATTAATATGGGCGGATATGCTTGTTGAAAGATTAAATTCACATAGTGGTGATTTTTCAGTAAATGGGGGTATTGGTGTGGAAAAAAATATTGTATCCTCTTGGCTTAAATTTGCTCCCGAATTATTTTATTATCAAAATGGATGTCATATTGATTATTGGAGTTCAGAAAATGTTTATCTCTATACCGAATTGAGAGTTTATAAATATATAACATTACCGGTGTCGTTAAAATTCGTATTAGGTGACGAATATGCTATTTTTATTCAGACAGGAGTAGAGCCGGCATTATTAATAAGCGGGATTCAATCATGGCGTGATATAGATAAAGAAGAAAGTAATATTACATCGCTGCTGAATAAATTTGAATTAAGAGGTCTGTTTTCATTGGGGATGCAGTTTAATTGGTTTATAATGGAACTTCGGTTAGATGTGAGTTTAACTCCTGCAGAAGATAATCTGGAATGGGGAAAAATGAGAAATTATAGTGCCGGGATAATAGGTGGAATTAAGTTTGATATTTAATTGTAATAGTAGACGAATAAAAGGAAATACGGAGGTGTTAGAATGAGTATTTTAAAAGGAATAACAGGCGTAACAGTAATAATTTTATTTGCAGTATCATATCTCTTCAGTGGAGCGGGGACAGATTCAATGCAGAATTTGCGTATTTCACCGTCTCCTGCTGTAAATTCAATGGCAGATACTGCGGTATCATTAACAGGCAGTGTGAATAATATGTTTTATAATCCTGCAGGAACATATTCTTATTTAGTAT
>CAYQNP010000259.1:0-4636 GCA_964418785.1 uncultured Spirochaetia bacterium
TAATGGCTGAACAAAATTATTCTGCTCGTGCATTAGGTTTAGGCGGTACATTTTCTGTTATAGAAGATTCTTCCGCTATATTTTATAATCCTGCCGGGACTGCTTCTATAGAAAAATATACTTTTTCTTTTTCATTTATGCCTGTATATAATATTGATAATTTTTATTATGCCCGGTTTGGCGGTGTTCTGCCCTTTAATAATTTTAACATAGCAGTAGGAATACGAAGATTATGGCTTTCTTCTTTATTTGGCGAAAACAATATTTATGCCGGAGTTTCTTTTAAATTAAGCAGTTCTGTTTTTATAGGTTCTTCGCTCAAGTTTGATTTTATATCAATAGAAAAATCCGGTAATGAAAGCAGTACAATAAACTCTTCTGTTTATGACATAACTTTTGATTGCGGAGTAAAAGTAAAAATAATTAAATATTTTGAGGCTGCAGTAACAGGAAAAAATTTAACAAATCCAGGAATAAGTTTTATAAATAACAGTGAATCATCAAAGGAGTTAAGATATTTTATTCTGGGCGGAAAATTTAATTTTACTGACTATTTTTACATAACAGTTGATGAAAAATTTCAGGGAAAAGATTCCGAATTTAAAGCAGGCTCGGAATTATGGATGTATAAAACTGTTGCAGTAAGAGTTGGCGTTAATGAATTGGAACAGTATAGTATGGGATTCGGTTTGAGAACCGGTAAAGTTGATTTTGATTTCGGACTTCAATCTCATTCGTATCTCGGAAATCTTTATCAACTGGATATTATTTTAAGGTTTTAAAGTATGAAAAGTTTTTTTCTTATAATATTTTTTCTATTTAGCACTTTTAATGTCGGAGCTGAGATTTATGTAAACGGAGCATATGAAGGGTCTATTGATTTATATAAATATTCTCAAAATTACAGATGGGAGTTAAGTAATCCGTGGAACAGAATCGAGCTGCGGTTGTGGAGCAATCCTATAAAAAACAGTGAAATATATTCTAAAATCTACGGCGATTCATGGAATACAGTTAACGGATATGAACGGCATGACGGATTTTATCTTGATGAGACTCATATCAAGTACAGAATAGGAGCAGAAAAAGATAATTTTGAAGCTTATCTGTTTTATAAAGAAGTCAGGTTCTGGCTCGGAGATCCTTTGCTTTACCTTGTAAATAATGATTATGATAAATGGGGTAATAAAAATACAGCAGGAATTGTAGCAAGTGTAAACGGATATATCCCCGGCTTTTATGCGAAACTGTTTTCCGCACGATTGTATGAATCTGATGTTGACGCTTATGGTGCTCGTATATATGAAAAAATAATTGACGGATTTTTACATTTCGGTACAACAACTACATTTAAAAAATGGTCCGGCGGTGCGGATAATTATAATTTTGTATATGCTTCTGATTTATGGCTTAATTTATACAGGACTTATATTACTGCTGAATTTGCGCAGAGTAAAACTCCTGTAATCCAGAATTATGAAGAGGATAATATAGCATATAAAGTAGAAGCACGCAGAGTCCTTGATTTTGTTTCTATTGGAGAATTCGGTCTCATTGGTTCTTATAGAGATTTTGGCAAAAATTTCAGGGCTTATCTTTCTAAAGATTTTGATGACAACAGCAAATTTGACCAGAAAGGTTTTTATTTTGAAACAAAATATAAAGTGCCGTATAAGGCTATAACTTTTCTTTATCATTTAGATTACTGGAAAAAACATTATGATAACTATAGTGTTTCAGACAATTATTTTGAAGTTTACATTAAATTTATAAAAGGCTTTCGTCTAAAAAGTTATTATCAACGTTATCATGAAAATGCATGGGATAAAGTTACTGTTACTACGCTGACCGGAGAAACAAAAACAGTTGACCTGTTAGATAATACCTGGCAGCATTTTTTTGTACAACTCGAAATGGAAAATAAACTGGCTTATGTTAAAATTCAATTTAAAATTAAAAATATGTATAGTGAATATTTGAAATATTTATATGGTGCAGAATATTCTATTAATATAACTTCAAAATTTAAGAGTTTAAATAGAATTGTTATTGCAGATGAGATTTACAGGACCCGGTTTACTTATTTTAGTCAGATACAATACAGATATAGTGATAATGTTAATATTTATCTCGGCTACGGAAACGAGAATGATACCAATGATGACCTTGTTAATGATGACAACTTTGTTGAGAGTAATAATAACATAGAACAAAAAATACATTTGTATGTAAAGGCATCGTTTTAGGATTTTTTATGAAAAAGTTTATTTTTGTGATAAGTTTATTATTTATTCCTTATACGGTTTGGGCTTATGAGATTTTTCCTGTGCAGGTATCGGATAATAATGAATTAGTATTTTCAGTGGATGCAAAAAATGCACAAAGCGTGGCAATTGCAGGTAATTTTAATGACTGGTCTGCGGATAAGAATATGCTTAAGAAAGACGAACTCGGAGTCTGGAGTATAAATCTTAAACTTCAGGACGGTGAGTATGAATATAAATTTGTATTAAACGGTAATAAATGGATCCCGGATAATAATCTTAAAGTTACAGTCATAAGCAGATATGGAAAAATAAAGATTAAAGGCGGAGCAGGTTATGCTCAAAAATTTGAAAAAAGAGCAAATCTTGGAAAATTAAATGATAAAATTTTTATTAAAGGATTATATAAATTTATACTAATTAATTCTGTCTATAATAGTACTGTTGAGAGTGTTGATAACAGACATATTTTAGATATTACTCCGGAAATTTATTTTAGTGATTCTGTTTATGGTGATTTTACTTTGAATATTGATTCTTCAAAGGCTGATTATTTAAATTATTGGAAAGGTATTTTAAAACTATATACAGATTATACTGCATTTTATCTATTTAACAATGTAGCGTTGTTGAATTTTAGGGATCCTCTGCAGACAATGAATAGATACAGATTAAATTCCGGATATCCTGTTTTCAAGTATCCGATGACTTTTTATAATTCCGACAATATAAATCAGTTTGCAGGCAGGAATTTAAGAGGTGCGGAATTCAGAGTTAAGTATAATAAACTTACAGGTGATTTTGTCTTATTTAGACCAAATTACAAAAATTTTACTGTTGGCTCATATCTTATTAATTACAATTTTGAATCAAGCAGAATAGGTATTATGTGGCTGCGGGAGAGAGGATTATATGAAGGCAATGATTATGTAGAGCCTTCTGATTCCGGGTTCGCTCCTTCGCCTTTTGATTCTAATACTTATTTCTTTCTTGATACTTCTAAATATTACAGCATAAGCAAAAATTATGATATTATAAAAGTAGGACCTCTTTTTCATCTGCAACTTAATAAAAGTATTGCTGTTTTCGGCGAGTTTTTATATAGTAAAAAAACAGGCGGATTCTTTGCTAAAACTTTATATAGTGACGGCCATGATTTGCCTTCTGACTATTCTAATTATCCTTCTTCAGGTTCTTATAATTATGATAAGTTTGTTCATTTCTTTGAAAATGAATTTACTGAAAAAGATTTTATTATCGGCACTCATGTGATTGGTAAAGTGTATAAACATGAATTATCTTTTAAAGTTAATTCAAAAGAATTTAAAAGTGTGCCTACTTATAATATGCGGTATATTACTCCGGCAAGTTCTGTTATTAAATATTTATCGTTTTTTGACTTTAATGTTAAGTCAATTAGATTCGGAATAGTTAATGAAGTAAGCATAATGGTAAATGATAAAAATGTCGATAATTATAATTATTATGTTGCTTTTGACAGAAATAATTTTTATAATCAATATCTTGCAGGTGTATATAATAATATAAAAATCCGAAATAAAATTAATATAGCATTAAATAATCCTTTAAGATTCGGTTTTGATTTCATTTATAATAAATATATGCAGAGAGATATTTATTTTGGAACTGGTAAAGAATGGAATTCAGAAACTTTTGAATCATATTTTAAAAGTTTTTATAATTACAGTACAAAATGGAATTTCGAATTAAGTTTAAGATTTAAGTATTATTCCTATTTCGATATGGTAGAGAAAAATATTATGCTTGATTTTAAAAAATTGTATATAACACCATTTATAAAAATAGGGTATAACGTATTTGGGAATTTTAATTTATATTTTGAATACGGTCTTGATCCGGAGATTGATGAAGAACATTCAGACGGAATGCAGTATTATTTAAACAGTAAACTTGATAACAGGTTTCCATTTTTCAAAACAGCTGAGGATTCGTTAATGAATAATCAGTTTATAGGAATAAAAGCTGCTTTAAGGTTTTAGTATGAAAAAAGTATTTGTTATTATTAGTGTTATTATTCTTATAACAGGAGTTCTAAGTGCACAGGAAGTACCGCCATTAAAATTTGGGGTTACAGGAGATATGTTTTATTCTGCTCTTGCGCAGACATCGGCTACTGACAGTTTTAAAATAGACAATATTAAAATTAATTTAACCAGCGGGTTAAAGTTTTTTAACAGAAGAAATCTTGCAGGAATGGTTTTATTCAGAATTAACAGCGATTCTACAATTTATAAAACAACTCTGCATAAATTTTTTATAAATTATTTTGCACCCGGATTTAAAATGACATTTTTTTATAAATATCGTGTGGAAAATTATAATGACGGGTT
>CAYQNP010000260.1:0-3782 GCA_964418785.1 uncultured Spirochaetia bacterium
TTTTTTATTTTTATATATATCCATTGCTATTTTCTCAACTGCCAGTTTGCTTTTTCCATATTGATTTTTAGGAGCAGGTTCCATCTCTTCATTATATATTATTGTATCATAAGTTCCGCCCATTACTGCCATTGAACTCAAATATACTACTTTTTTAATATTATGTGCAGCAGCAAGTTTAAAAATAGTTTCAGATGTTTTTATGTTAAAATTTATATAATCATTTTTTCTGCCTCTGCCCAATACAGATGCAAGGTGAAATACTGTGTCTATATCTTTTAATGCATTGGAAATATCTTTTCTATTATTAAAATCTATTTGTATGAGCTCAATTTTATTTAAAAATTTTTTTATTCGTGAAAGATTGCTTTTTTTTCTAATCACTACTCTTATTTTATTCTTTGGATTTTTAAGCAATTCACTTATCAAGTTTGAACCAATGAACCCTGTTCCGCCTGTAATAAAAAATTTTTTCATTATTACGAATATAAGCACAAAACTTTAAATTTCAAGTTTTATTTTTAAAGGTAGTATATTTAAATTTTTCTTGACATATTAATTTCAAAAAGTATAATTGTCGGGTAAAATTGATAATAAGTTCTTTGAAATTTGAATATAGTATGGTGTTTGCAAAAACTTAAAAGGGAATCAGGTGAAAGTCCTGAGCGGGCCCGCCACTGTATATGGGAACGAAATCTCATTAAACCACTGTTGGCTTTTTCCAATGGGAAGGTGAGAAAGTAGGTTTTATGCCCATAAGCCAGGAGACCTGCCATACTGCAGTTTATTATTCTATATACCTCGCGGAACAGGTATTATAGTTGATAAAATGTAGTATGCTTTCGTCTTTTTTTCCCTTTTTTAATTTTTCTTATATTCTTATTCCATACATAATATATAATTTTTAAAGGAGGTTTTTTATGTATAAATTAAAATCGTATTTGCTTATTTTATTTATTTCTTTAATTTTTATACTTTCTAATTGTGCCAAACAGAATCCGTTAGAACCTGTTGGATATTCTAAACCCGGAAGTGTTAATAATTATGTATATGTGTTAAATCAGCCGTTCGGCGGCAATGGTTATGTTTCAAAGGTCAATGTTGATTCCGGATTCGTAATATCAAAGTATATTACCGCCGGCAGTATACCTAATGATATTATTGCATATAATTATAAGTTATACATTTTAAATTCCGGTGATGATACACTTCAAATTTATGATATTGTATCGGGAAAGAACGAATATGTAAATTTTCCGAATAACTCTTCACCTGAGATAATGGATTTGTATAACGGAAAACTTTATGTCTCTTTATGGGAAAGCAGCAAAATTTCTGTTGTAAATCTGGAATCAAAAAGTATCGAAACAAATATAAAGATTCCGTCTTCAACAAGCGGGCCGTGGGGGGTTAAGGTTGTAAACAACAGATTATTTGTTGCCTGCACAGGTACATATATAAGTTGGGGCAATCCGGGTAATTATACCGATGGAAAAATTCTCGTATATAATATATCGGATTATTCAGCAGTTACTAATTTTAACGACATTACAAATGCAAACGGGTTAACAGCTGATGATGCCGGTAATGTATATTGTGCTGCTGTAGGCCAATACAATGATACAGGAAAAGTCTATAAAATAGATGCATCACTTAATATCTCAACAGTATTGGATACAGGAAAAAACGGGAATTATGTTGAATATGATAACAATAATAGTGCGTTATTTTTATCTGATGCATCATGGACGCGAGGAACAGACGGCGTATATAAAATTGTAGGGAGTACATTATCTACAGTTTATTCTACGGGTAATCAGTGGTCTCGTGTAAAATTTGCAGTTATTAATAATGAATTCAAGGGCATGGTTTGTAATTCTGCCGGTGAACTTTATATTTTTGACCCGGCAAATACAGGAAATTATACGAAATATACTGTTGGAAATAATCCTGTTAAAGCAATATATGCAAATTATTAAAATTTTTAAAGGAGGTTTTTTTATGAAACGCATATTTATTTTATTTTTCATTTTACTTTTCACTGCATCCTTTGTGTCTGCAGGTGCTGTTCAACCTATTGGAAGTTCTTTGTTAAAAAGCGGAACTTTCGGAATGTGGGTGGATGATTACGACAGAATGCAGAGAACTGAAGATTTTTCAAAATTAAAATCATTGGTTTCAGTGGGATTGGATACTGCGTATTGGGATTCAAACGGTATTTCATTCGGCATAGCATACGACAAATTGGCTATCGGCAAATTAATATTTTTAGGCAGATATATCCCGGGTGTTAATTCTACTGATAGTGAGAATTTAGAAGAAGGGATTAATAATTTTGCTTTTTCAACAGTGGAATCTAATGGTTCGCCTGTTAATAAGATTGATAATTCAACTGTTGTATTGGGTGCGGGGTTTGGTATTGGAACTATAGGTATTATGTATGCTGTAGAATTAGCAAATAATTATGAGGAAAGTTCAGTTATATATAATAATGTATATAAAAGTAATTCTATAACTGTATATAAAAACTCTACTACAGATTATGATAAAATACTTGATAATAATAGTATAACTCATATATTTGAAGCAGGTGTATCTGTTGGAAAATTAAAACCGCAGCTGCAGGTACGGCTTAATTCTGCAAATTCTGATAATGATAATAATTACATAAGAAGTTATACAACAACTTATGACGGTACAAAAGATCAGAAAAAAACAAGTGTAAGTGAATCTGTATATTCCGGACCTGCAATAAACAACAGTAGTTCTTTACTTAACAACTATGAAAGTATTAAATATATGGATTTAATATTTGCACCGGAAGTAAAATACGGACTCACAAAAAAAATAGCATTATATCTTGGTGGGGAAATTGATTTAAGAAGTATAGATGATAATTCTTATTATAAAGTTTCAACAAATTATACATCATATTATACAACAGGTGCAAATGACGGTAAAATATCTTCATACAGTTCAACTGTTGACAGTTATAAAATTAACCAGAAAAGTTATAATGATTTTTCAATTTATTTAAAAGCAAAGTATAAGTTTAATTTTTCCGATAAAGTATTTGCCGGAGTGTATCCCGGTTATACTTTGTCATATTTAGGTTTTACATATGAACTTGCAAGAACAACAGTATCTGTTACGAAAACAGATGCAAATAGCGACGGCGTGATATCTGCTTCTGAAACAACTACTATTACAACAACAGGCGATAATGATTCAGTAGAATATACAGATATAAAACATAAAATCAGTCTTCCTTTTGCTGTAAAATGGATTATAAGTAAAGTTGTTTCATTGCGCCTTGGAGTAAAATGGGATTTTACACTTGAAAGTAAAAGCGTGAAACAGATAGATGTAAGTAATGGTACAAAGAGTGTTACTGTAACCGGAAGTAATTCCACTGTAAATTATCCTATTGCCAGATCAACTGAAGTAAGTTACACTCAAACAACTTTTAGTATGAGCAGTAAAAGTATGTATTTCGGTGCAGGGATTAATGTGTCGGATAATTTCAGAATAGATCTGCTTTCAACTGTAACTTCAAAACTTGATTTGACTTCTTCTTATGCTGTTCAGGCTACTTTTAATTTTTAGCATAGAATAAAGAAGGGAGGGGAAAGAATATCTAAAAAGCCGGTAAGTATTTATTGCTTGCCGGCTTTTTTTATTTGTATTTAAAGTAAAAATCTTTTAGATAAACAGAACTTCTTTTTGTCATTAATTTAATTTTTATATATCTTTTGGGCGTATATTCATATTCTGTTATTTTT
>CAYQNP010000261.1:0-3336 GCA_964418785.1 uncultured Spirochaetia bacterium
TAAATACTTTATTTCTTGGCACAGAAAAACGACTCGGGTATTTTTATCAGTATTGTTCTTTATGCGGTGAGTGTGTGCTTGATTTAACAAACGGGATTTGTCCTGTTACCCGCTGTCCTAAAGGCTATGTAAACGGCCCGTGCGGCGGCTCTAAAAACGGAAAATGCGAAGCAAATCCGGAAAATGATTGCGTCTGGGAAATTATCGCAAAATATCAGAATATAAAAAAATTGCAGAAAATAGTCCCTTTAAAAGATTATAGAAAAAATTTTCACCCCGTTAAAATTGAAGGATATAAAAAATAGGAGTTTGTATGCTCAGATTAAAAGATGCTTTTGATAAAAAGGATTTTGTTATAACTGCTGAAATATTTCCGCCTAAAGGTACTAATCTGGATAAATTTATCAGTAAAACACTAATGTTGAAACCAATAGTTGATGCTGTTAATCTTACTGATAATCAGCGCGCTGTTATGAGAATCAGTTCCCTGGCAACTTCAAAAATTGTCCTTGATAATGGTGTTGATGCTGTTTATCAGCTGACATGCCGTGATAGAAATAGAATTGCCTTGCAGTCTGATTTAATAGGTGCATATGCATTGGGTATCCGTAATGTTCTTGCACTCTCCGGCGATTTCCCGACTAATGGAGACCACCCTGATGCAAAACCTGTTTATGACCTTGATACAGTACAGTTGATTTCTACTATTAAAAAGTTAAATGATGGATTTGATTTATCAGGTAAAAAATTAATGGGAAAAACAGATTTTTTTATTGGAGCTGTGTGTAATCCTGTGCATGAAAATATGGATTTGCAGTATATGATGATTAATAAAAAAATAGAAGCAGGTGCTATGTTTTTTCAAACTCAGGCTATTTATGATGCAAAACTGTTTGAAAATTTTCTTAAAAATGTGAATAATAAAGATGTGAAATTTTTAGCAGGAATTTTACCGCTTAAATCGTCTAAAATGGCTCGATTCCTTAATGAAAAAGTGCCGGGTATTATTGTGCCGGATAATATAATCGATATTATGGATAAAAGCGATAATCCGCTTCAAACCGGGGTGGACATAGCTGCTGCTTTGATTAAAGAACTTAGAACTTTTGCAGACGGTGTGCATATTATGGCTATTAATTTTGAGGAACAGATCCCTTACATTGTAGAACATTCATTATGAAAAAACGGATTACAATAATTATTCCTGTTCGGGAAGGCGAAGATTATAATGAGACTTTAACTGCTGTCAGAGCAAGCAAATATGATTTGAGAAAAGTAGAACTTTTTCTTGTTTTCGGTAATAATCCGTCAGAACAACGAAATATCGCAGCTGAAAAAGCTTCAGGGGATATATTATATTTCCTCGATAATGATTCAAAAATAGGAAAAAATAATCTTAAAATTATAGATGATTTTTTTAAGCAATATAAGGATGCAGGGGGCATTGGCGGACCTTCTCTTACTCCGGATTCTGATACTCTCTTTCAAAAATCTATTGGTATTGTTTTCGGCTCTTTTATAGGCAGTTCTTTTTCTTATTCAAGATATTCAAAAACAGGCAGATTTAGAGAGTCAGATGAAAAGGAGCTGATTTTATGTAATCTGGCTTTTAATAGAGATATCTTTATGGCAGCAGGAATGTTTAATAAAAATCTATATCCAAATGAAGAAAATGAACTTTTAAATAAACTTAAAGCAAAAGGAATTAAAGTTTTCTACAATCCTGATTTATTTGTTTTCCGTTCTCAGAGAGATAATTGGAAATCTTTTATTAAACAGGTTTTTACTTATGGCAGAGGAAGAGCAGAACAGGTCCTTGTAAATATCCGCAATATGACTCTTTTCCCGGTTGTTTCTCTTTTTTTTGATATATATTTAATCACATTTTTAATTTTCTTCCATAATTATAAAATTACTGTTATACCTTTTTTATTTTATATTTTTATTATTTTCTGGGCTTCCTTATATTATAGTGTGAAAAAACATAAAGTGTCTTTTCTTAAATTTGTTCCGGTACAATTTTTTTTAGTTCATACTGTATACGGTATAGGATTTATCTGGGGACTTGTAAAATCTTTGTTTGGGAAGAAAAGAGAACAGGCATTTAAATATAAAATAAAGAAAATTTCATTTGACAAATGATTTTAGAATATTATACTTTAAGATTATATTTTAAGGAGAAAAGAAATGAAATTTGAAAGACCATTTAATTTTTATGCAGGACCTGCAATTTTGCCGTTCGAGGTAATGAAGGATATAAAAGATGAACTGCTTAACTTTAGAAATACCGGTTTGTCTGTAATGGAAATCAGCCATCGCTCTAAAGAGTTTGACACTGTGGTAGATGAAACTATAGCACTTGTAAGAGATTTACTTGCTGTTCCTGATGATTATTCTGTACTTTTTATTCAGGGCGGCGCAAGTATTCATTTTGCAATGATTCCTTTAAATTTTCTTGGAGATGGAACGGCTGATTATGTGGATACTGGAGCATGGGCAAAAAAGGCTATTAAAGAAGCTGAAAATTTAGGTAAAGTTAATATAGCTGCATCTTCTGAAGATAAAAATTATTCTTATATACCAGATACTTTCAATTTTACTGAAAATGCTAAATATGTTCATATTACGGGAAATGAGACTATAAATGGTACACAGTATAAAGAATTTCCGAATACGGGTAATGTCCCCCTGATAGCTGATATGTCTTCAGAGATAATGAGCAGAAAAATCGATGTGTCTAAGTTCGGTATGATATATGCAGGTGCACAAAAAAATATTAGTATTGCAGGTGTATCTCTTGTTATTTTGAAAAATAGTTTACTTGATAATGCAAATAATTCACTGCCTACTATGTTAAAATATAAAACCTATGTTGAGAAAAAGTCAATGTTTAATACACCGCCTGTTTTTGCTATTTATGTTATGAATAAAGTATTAAACTGGCTGAAAAAGAATGGCGGAGTAGAGAGTATAGAAAAAATAAATGAGCAAAAAGCAAAACTTTTATATGATGTTATAGATAGCGGTGATTTTTACATCGGAACTGCTGATAAGAACTGCAGATCAAATATGAATGTAACTTTTAGATTAAAGGATGAAGAACTGGAAAAGAAGTTTATAGAAGAAGCCAAAAATGAAGGTTTTATAGGAGTAAAAGGTCATAGAAGTGTCGGCGGTTGTAGAGCATCTATTTATAATGCAATGCCGCTTGAAGGAGTAAAATATCTTGCTGAATTTATGAAAGATTTTCAGAATAAAAACAGTTAAAATATTATGGTTTTGGGGTAATATGGAAAAGAAAAATATATTGGTTGTAGATAATACTACTTCTATAGT
>CAYQNP010000262.1:0-2906 GCA_964418785.1 uncultured Spirochaetia bacterium
AGATTGGCGTAAAAAATTTAAAAATCAATCCTAAAAGTTAAAAAATTCTCTTTTTTCTTCTTCTCTTTCTTTCTTTTCTTAGTTTATAAAATAATATATTTTCAAAAAATTTCAAGCAAAATTATTTTTGGGAATTTCTGAAAATGGTTTAAAAAACTTGACAAATGGACATGGTCTCATTTCCCGGATAAAAAATACGGAGAGTGGTTTGGATATTTAAATCGTCGAGGTGAGCCAACTCATTTATTAAAAGGCGGAAAATGGAAAACATTTTTCCACCTTCCGCGTTTTTTGCTTATGTCTATTGATTTAATGAAAAAAATTAAAGCTATTTAATTTTTACCGTAAAATTATCAAAATAAGTTTTTGAATCTGCTTTTGACCATAATCCGGTTTTTCCGGTAGATAAAGAAAATTTTACCCGCGATTTTCTTCTTTTTCCGGTTACTCCTGCTTTAAAATCCATATTTAATATCTGTTTCCCGTTTAAATATCCTTTTACAACTGTTCCGCTTACAGATATTGATAATTTGTGCCATACATTTCTTTTTATATAATTTTTTTTCTTAAATTGGATCCATTTTATTGTATATCTTTTTCCGTCTTTATAACCGAATAGAACAGCATTATTTTCAAGTACATTGGAACGCAGTACATAGTAATTGCCCGGATCTTTCATTCCAAAAACAATTCCCCCTGCTTCATCAACTTTTCCCGATATTGGCTTTATGTTTACGCTTATAGTATAATTTTGCGAATTAATAGGTTTATTATATACTGCCAGGGGGAAATAATAATATTTTTTTATATTGTCCATATAAGCATAATATTTTTCTCCGAATAGTTTTGCTATCTTCGGTCGTATATCTCCGGACAATTTATTTCCCCATCGTTTCCCGTCAACTACATATACATAATTTCCTTTGTCGTTTAATCTATACCAATCACCAACTAATACACTGAAGTCTTTAACAGAAACTGTTCTTTCAAAATCTGTTTTATATATTTTTGCTCCGAATATTAAATTCGGAATGAGTGTTAATGAAACAAAAAAAATAATTGTTTTTTTCATAATTTTATACCTCCTTTTATTATTAATTTTCTTCCGTATAATATACTTAATACTATAAAAAAAGTCCACAATAAATATAATATTTTTCCATTATAAGTAAACTTAAAAGGTTTTCCTATTTGTTTCTTTTTAAATTCCATAGAGAGTTTTTTCCCTGTTGCAACAAAGAATATGTTCTTAACAAAAATATCTTCATCAACAGATAAAGTTTTTGCTGTTCTGTTTTTATATTTGAATTTTATTAAACCGTATTCGATATTCTCATCCGGTTCTAAAAATATAAATTTTATATTTTTGAAATTTAACCTAAAAGTATTTATTAAGTCTACAGCAGTCTGCCATTTAGGTCCGTCTTCTTTTATGTATAAAATTACTTTTACATCCTTGTCTTTAATTTTATTTAAAACATTTATAGCATTGCTGCTTAATGAGTTTATTTTGTTAAAGGTTACATCCTTTTTTATGTCGATTAAATTTATAATAAATATTGATAAAATATACAGTATAGTATATAGTACTATATATTTTTTTTTGCTTAAAACAGATTTTAACATTAAAAAAAGAAATACACCTGTAATGCTGTATGCTGTGTAAAGTTTTAAATCAAATATTCCTTTTAATATGTAATCATAAAACGAATAGGGAAGTATGTTGTTTAAAAGTTTTAAAGGTTTAAAATTTACTATATCCGAAATAAAACTTATGAGCAGGATACTTATATTAAAGAGCATAATAGTATAAAAAGAAAGGCTTAAAGGAGTTATAGCAGAAATTAAAAGAGACAGAAGAATCCATACCGAAGTTATAATAATAAAACCGAAAAACACATTTAAAATATAGTACCGGTCAATAAAACCGTTATGTAATATATACGGGATTAATAAAAGAAAAGTTATTAAAAACAGAGAAAGGGCTAAAATAAAATAAGCAATAAATTTCCCGATAATAATAGTTGTATCATTAAATATTAATTTTAACATAGAGAAAGTATTATTATTTTTTTCCGCTGAAATAGAAGTACTGATAATTACTGGAAAAATAAGGAGTATAACAATAAACAGATTGGAGAATAAAGGGGCAAGGATACCCTGATTGGGGTCTGCAGACATAATAAGTTGTGGTGATAATTCTGTTTCTGCGGAAAGTCCTGTAAAAATTTCCATAGATAAAAAGTTCAAATATCCTGCATACAATATTAAAAAAAGCATTATGCCAATAAATGTTTTTTTGCACAGATTCTCGTATAATTCTTTTTCTGCTATCAGATAAATTTTATTTGTTTTTAAATCGTTCATAAATATCTTCTATATATAATCGTTTATTTTTGTTTTTTAATTTTGAAATACTGTCGTCAAAAATTTTTTCACCTCTATTTAAAATAATTATTCTGTTGACAACTTCATTTAATATTACGGACTCGTGGGAGCATATAAGTAAAGTTTTATTTTTTATTTTCTGTTTTAATATATCTCTTAATTTAAATTTAAATTCAATATCAAGTCCGTCTGAGGGCTCATCAAGTATTATAAAATTTTCATTCCCTATTAATGCATACAAAAGCAAAATTCTTCTTCTGTAACCTTTAGAAAGAATTTTTATTTTTTTTGTAAGTACATTATTTAATTCAAATAGTTTTATAAACTCATTAAGTCTATTTTGATTTATATTTTTAACTTTTTTTATCCAATTAAGGAAGTAAGCGACCGGAATATCCGGATAGAGGCTGCTTTCTTCAGGAGCATAAGAGATTTTTGCATTAAAATATTTAATTATATTTCCGGAATCAGGTGTATCCAGATTTAAGAGTAATTTAATAAAAGTTGATTTTCCTGCA
>CAYQNP010000263.1:0-2648 GCA_964418785.1 uncultured Spirochaetia bacterium
GATTTTCCAAATCTTCTTGGCCGTGATAAAAAATATACACCAAACGGATCTTTTACCATTTTGTAAATATATTCTGTTTTATCTATATAAATATAATTATTCTCTCGTATTTTTCTAAAAGTCTGCACCCCTATTGGCAAATTCTTTAATTCTCTCATACTTTATATATTATATTTTCTCTTTACAATGTCAAATGATTTTTTTATATCAGCGGGCGAATGATTATTCGCCCCTGCAAAAGATACAATGTCATCCTCCGTCCTGGTATTACTATATTTTACTTGACTTATGGTATAAAATTAATAATAATTAGACAATTATGGAATTAGAGAAAAAAGCTATATTTATAATAGATGGGCATTCGTTAATATACCGCGCATATTATGCAATGATCCGCAGGCCTCTTATCAATAAGAAAGGGATGAATACTTCTGCTGTGTATGGCTTTTTAAGAATTATTTTCCACTTAATTAAAAAATTCTCACCAAAATATATTGTAGTATCTTTCGATACAGGCGGTAAGAATTTCAGACATAAAATGTTTGAGCAGTACAAAGAAACAAGAAAAAAAATGCCGGATGATTTAAAAGAACAAATTCCATACATAAAAAAGGCTGTCCAATATCTGGGATTATATCAGATAGAAGTTGATAACTTTGAATCAGATGATGTTATAGCATATCTGACAAATAAATTTAAAGATAATAATGATATATATATAGTATCAAAGGACAAAGATCTGCTGCAGCTTGTTTCAGAAAATGTAAAGACAATTCAGTCGGAAGGAAAACAATCTAAAGATGAATTTAAGGTAATGGGTCCTGAAGAAATAAAAGAAAAATACGGTATTGAACCTGAATACATCGTTGACTACCTTGCACTAACAGGGGATACAGCAGACAATATACCTGGAGTTAAAGGAATCGGACCTGTTGCTGCAAGAAAATTAATTTCTCAGTTTAAAACAATTGAGAATATTTATAATAATCTTGACCGGATAGATAATAAAACATTAAGAGAAAAACTAAAAAATTCTAAAGATGATGCATTCTTATCCAAATCTTTAATCAAATTAAATACAGATGACTTCAGTCTGGATATCTCTTTAAATGATTTAAAATTAAAACAGCCGAACAAAGAACAGTTATTATCCCTTTTTCAGGAGTTAGACATTAAGTCATTGTTAAAAGAGATAGATTGGCTGGAAGGTTTTTCAGAAGAGAATGAATTTAATTACAAAGCTATTTTATCAGAAGAGGAACTTGATTTATTAATAGAATCCATAAAAAAAGCCGGGCTAATATCTCTGGATACAGAGACCGACAGCAAGCATCCTGTAACAGCAAGTCTTGTCGGAATATCTATTGCTGTAAAAGAAAAAGAAGCATACTATATACCGATTGCACACAAAGACTTTTATTCATCCAAACAACTTGACAAAAAATTAATTATAAAAAAATTAAAGCCAATACTTGAAGACGAGAATATAAAGATAGTAGGACAAAATATAAAATATGATTATATAGTATTAAAGAACAGCGGTATTGAATTAAACAATATACATTTTGACACAATGCTTGCATCATATATAATAAATCCTACCCGGACACGGCATAATCTTGAAGAACTCGCTATTCAGAATCTGGGGTATACCATGATTTCCTATAAAACAATTATTGGTAAAAAAAATGATTTTTCTGAAGTATCAATTGAAGATGCCTGTAAATATTCAGGGGAAGATGCAGATATTACATTACGGCTTTATAATATATTTGTAAAGCAGATTAAAAAATTAAAACTCGAGGAACTTTATTATAAAGTAGACTTACCATTAATAAAAGTTCTCGCAGAAATGGAATTAAATGGGATAAAAATAGACACATTAAAATTAGCAGAATTACAAAAAGATTTAACAACAAAATTAGACAAATTAACTTTAAAAATATATAAAGAAGCCGGAGAAATGTTCAACATAAACTCGACAAAGCAGCTTGCCCACATACTATTTGATAAACTCAATCTGCCTGCAAAGAAAAAAGGGAAATCCGGTGTCAGTTCAACGGATGTTGAGGTATTAAAAGAGCTAAGTGCTTTACATCCAATAGCAAAATATTTGCTTGAATATCGTACACTTAATAAACTAATAAATACTTATATAAATGTTCTGCCGAAAATGATAAATCACAGAACAGGCAGAATTCATACATCTTTTAATCAAACTGTAACAGCAACCGGCAGGCTCTCAAGCAGTGATCCTAATATGCAAAATATTCCTGTGAGAGATGAAATAGGCAGAGAAATAAGAAAAGCATTTATTGCAGAGAATGAGAAACTTTTATTAAGTGCTGATTACTCACAAATCGAATTAAGGATTCTTGCGCATATTGCAGATGATCAAGTCTTAATTGATGCATTTAGAAACAATGAAGATATTCACACCAGAACTGTTATGGAACTTTATAACATCCCCCGCGAAGAAGTTACACCTGATTTACGCAGAATGGCTAAAGTTATTAATTACGGAGTAATATACGGTATGTCTTCTTTTGGACTTTCAAAAGAACTTAATATACCGGTTAATCAGGCACAGGAGTTTATTGAGAATTACTTTAAAAAATATAAAGGAATCAAAAAATACATTGATTCAA
>CAYQNP010000264.1:0-15694 GCA_964418785.1 uncultured Spirochaetia bacterium
TTTTTTCTCCTTCTTTTGTCGGAAAAATTAATTCTCTAATGTTAAAAGTTTTATCGTTAATTTTATATGTCATTAATTCGTCTTGAAATTTATTTGATTCGTCAGGCGGTAATTTTGCTTTGTTTCTTATTATTAATGCAATTGCATTATAATAGATTTTGGGTACAGGATTACTGCGGATAATGCTTTTTTTTGTAGTAAATAATACATTAAATGAATCTTCAAAAAGTTCAAGTTGTATCTCTCTGGCGTTCATATTATAAGCCTGAATAAATATTAAATCCAGCATCTTTACAGCTGAGACTTTGGCCTGAATCTGATTGGAATCAAGATTCGTATCTACAGACTCTTTTTTCCCGAAAATTGAAGTAATAGCATCTTCAATTGATTTTTCAGTGCTCAATACAAGTTCTACTTTGTAATCAGTAGTAAAATTTATTTCATTTACAAAAGATAAATCATAAGGATTTGTAGTTGCAACAGTTAGAACATCTTTATTTAATAATATGGGAAGTATTGTATATTTTCTGCAAATTTCTTCCGGAATTGTTTTTACTACGAGGGGGTTTATCATTTTTTGGGTTACTGTGATACACGGGATACCGAACTGTTTTTCCAGAACTTTTATAAGTTCGTCTTCAGTTATAAATCCGAGTTCTACAAGAGTATGTCCTAATTTTTTCCCTGTAGTTCTCTGCTTTTCCAGTGCTTGATACAGTTGTTCTTCAGTTATTTTATTCGCTTCTATTAATAATTGCCCTAACGGCTTTTTCTTTTGTTCCATAACACCTGTAAAGTATATAAAAAATATTAAAAATCAATAAATAAATATTAAAATAGTTGAAATTTTTTTTAATCAGAATACTATTTACACAGATGAAGAAAATTATAATAATGAGTCTAATAGGCTTTTTTTTACTTGTAGTTGTTTCTGCAGGAATAACTTTTTTTGAGGCATATTTTGAATGGCAGCATAATAAAGAACGCTTAATGAACAATTTAAGGGATTATTATAAAAAGATAGTAGAAGGCGGGAAGAATAAATATCTTGTTTTAGATGAAGAAGGAAAAGTAATAGAAGTTACGCCCACCAGAATTTATGATATTAATAATAGGATTATAGGAGAATTTGCTCCTACAAAAAGACAAATTGTAAAATTTAATGAGATTCCCAAGAATTTAATTCGAGGTCTTATTGCTGTTGAAGACAAAGAATTTTACAAACATCATGGTATTAATATAAGAGGTATTTTAAGAGCAATATATCATGATTTAAAGGCTTTTAAATTAGTTGAGGGTGGAAGTTCTATTACGCAGCAGCTTGCTAAAATTTTAATTACTTCTCGAAAAAAGACATTTAAAAGAAAGTTTTTAGAATTATTTGCTGCATTTAATATAGAAAAGACATTTACAAAAGACGAGATTCTTTTAATGTATCTGAATACAGTATATCTTGGTCATGGTATTTATGGAATAGAATCAGCAGCAAAAACATATTTCAATAAAGATGTGAAAAATTTGAATATTTTTGAAAGTGCTCTTTTGATAAGTTTAATTCCTGCTCCTAATTATTACTCTCCGTATTTCCATCCTGATATATCTATGAAAAAACATCTTATAGTATTAAATAAATTAAAAAAAGCAGGGCTGGTATCTTCTTATAATTTTGATGAGAGATATAAAAGATTCTGGAAAAATTTACTGGCGGATAGAAACAGAATTAATATATCTTATTGGAAAATGGATATAAATAATGCTCCTTATGTTGTGGAATATGTTCGTCAGTTTTTAGTTAAACATTTTTATGTATCTGAGATATTGCAGGGCGGGTTAAAAGTTTATACTACCATTGATCTTAATGTTCAGAATAAAATTCGAGCATCTGCAGATATATATTTAAGTGATTTTATAAAAAGTAAAACAAACAAAAAGTATTACAAGGACCTGCAAACAGCGATTGTTGTAATGAGTCCTTCGAATGGTAATATTCTCGGTTTTATAGGCGGCAAGAATTATTCTTTTAATAATCAGTTAAATAGGGCGTATAAGATGAGACGGCAGATTGGATCCTCTATTAAACCGTTTGTATATACTTACGGAATAGATACTAAAAGAATAACTTTAACCACTATATTTACGGATAAAATTGTTAAATACGATGATCACGGCAGAGTCTATTCTCCAAAGAATTATAGCGATAAATATATAGGAAAAGTTTTTGCTGGAGAAGCATTAATAAAATCTATTAATACAGTTGCGGTTCAATTGTTAAACATTCTTACGCCGGATGAATTTATTAATAATGTATTAAATAAAATATATACAGGGGTAACTATAGAGCAGATAAATAATACTCCTGCAAGAGAGGAGTTTATTGACGGTCTATCATTGGCTCTCGGGACAGTAGAAATGAGCCCTGTAGAAGTCGGGATTGGATTTAGTGTTATAGCAAATGGCGGACATAAAGTAGAACCTATACTTATAAAGTCTGTATTTGATAAGGATAATAACAAACTTATAGATTGTGAGATTAAACGACAGGAAAAAATAGATACATTTAAAACAAATAGGGAATATAATATCTTCAGTACAGACAGTTGTTTTATAACTTCGTATATGTTGAAGAAAGTGTTTCAGCCGGGAGGAACAGGGTATTATGCTGCGAAAAAAGTAGGGCTTAATATAACTTTATCCGGGAAAACAGGAACAACCAGCGGTTTTAAAGATGCCTGGTGTACAGGGTTTACTAAAGATTATGTTGCATCAGTCTGGGTGGGATTTGATGATTATAATAAAACTTTAGGTTTTGGTGCTACAGGCGGCAGAGTTGCAGGTCCTATATTGGTGGATTTATTTAATAAAATATATTACGGAAAAAGTGTAAAATATCTCACTCCTGAAGATAACGGTGTTGTGTTCTGTGATGTATGCGGTGAAACAGGAAAATTGGCGGATTCTTCCTGTACTAATATAATGTACAATGTCCCATTTTTAAAAGGTACAGAACCAGCAGAGTATTAGATTATTTATTATTTTTTTATTGACATTTAGTTTTTAGAAATTAAATTTTAGAGAATATTTAAAAAAATGAGGTGGATTTAATGTTTTGGATTTTAGATTTTATAGTAAATGGTAATTTTACTCTGGGTTTTGCTTTTATAGTTTATATCTGGATTGTATTTATGTTAAGGTGGCTTTATTCATTGAGATATAAACCTTTTACAGAGGAATATTACGAACCTGTTTCTGTTATTGTTCCTGTGTATAAAGAAAATTTAAAACTTTTTGATAATTGTTTAAAAAGTATATATAATGAAAAGCCTGCAGAAATAATGGTTGTTATAAACGGTCATGATGAATATGAAAAAGAATATGAGAAAATAGCAAAAAAATATAAAGCAACTGTGTACAATCTTGATAAAGCAGCTAAAAGACCTGCTATAGTGCTTGGAGTAAAAAAGGCAAAAAATGATATTCTGTTATTATTAGATAGTGATACTGTTTTGAAAAAAGGTGCATTAAAGGAATTGTTAAAAGCATTTAAGGATCCGAAAGTCGGCGGTGCAACTACGACTCAGAAAATTATTAATGCAGATAAGACGATTGTAAGAAAATTTGCAGGCTGGATGGAAGATATAAGATTCGCAATAAGTCAGAAAGCACAAAGCAGTTTTGGTGCAGTAGGATGTCTGCCCGGCAGGGCTATTGCATTCAGGAAAAGTATTATTGAAGATTCACTGGATGATTTTTTAAATGAAAGATTTATGGGACAGTTATGCACAAGCGGTGACGATAGATTCCTTACTTCAGTTGTTTTAAAGAAAGGATACAAAACTGTTTTACAGTCAACTGCTGAAGTATATACAAATTGTCCGGATACTTTTGGAGGTTTTTTAAAACAGCAATTGCGATGGGCTCGGTCCTCAAGACGAGAAACTTTGATGAATTTTAAATGGTTGTGGAAAAAACCTTTTACTTTCTTTTCTTACATAAGTGATATTATTACGCCGTTCTTCTTTTTTGCAGTTGAGATAAATGTAATATGGCAGTTAGTGGTTTATGGCGGCAGATTTGTAAATGTAGGACAATTCATTTTTGATACTATTTTTGCTCTGTTCGCTATGAATTTGTCTATTGGTTTAAAACAGCTGCATCATTTAAAAATAAATCCCGATGATATTAAATTTTTGCCTTTATATTCTTTATTTATGACTCTTGTGATGACTCCAATCGGTATTATCGGTTTTTTTACTATGGCTGACCAGAGCTGGATGTCAAGAAATGTAGTGTGGAGCGACGGGACAAAAGAATCACTTGTTAGCCCTAAAGTTAAAGTGGCTTCCGATTAAGTTCGCAAATGATTAATAAATTAAAAAATGATAACTTGAAATATTTTCTTTATAAATTTTTTATTGTCTGGAATGCTTTTGTTATACTCTTGTTGATTTTTATTAATCTGGAAATTAAACCTGTAAAACTTAAGCATACACAGGAAGAATTCGGACAAATAAAATTAATCTGGAAGAATAGACCTCAGAATGATTTTAAAGATGTTCAGAAAATAGAGTTTCTTGATAATAAATATTTACTATCCTTTAATAAAGATAATATAATTGCATATCGAATTAATAACGGAAATGTTTTTTTTAATATGACAGCAGATACAAATATAATTGGTTTTCAAACTCTGAATAATAAATTTGTTGTTGTAAAAAAGGACGGAGAATTATTTTTTTATGACAGATTCTTAAATAAATATAATGAAAATAAACTGACTTTAAACGGTTTGGTATCAATAGCCGGCAGGTTTTATTCTGATTTGCTGTTGTATGATGCTGATAAATTATATTTAATTGGTAAAAAGGCAAATATGATAATAGATGTTGCAAGAAGTATTGTAAGTGTAAATTATAATACAGATTTTAATAATGATAAAATAAATGATATTTTAGCAGGTAGTACTAATAGTGTTGTTTGTATAGACGGAAAAACAGGTAAGTTTTTATGGGATAGAAATACAGGCATAATTACAAATATTATTCTGAACAGTTTTAGCAGTAAAAAGGATAGATATATAATTATAAAAAATAACAGAGAAATAACGGTTTTAAATAAATTTGGTTTAAAAATAGGTGTTTTGAAACTGGATGCAGAAGTGAAATTTATTAAACCTGTTTCTTTCTTGAAAAAAGAATATTTGATAGCGGTTGATAATGATGATGCTTTCTATTTGTATAGTATGCCTGAATTTAAGCGTGAATGGAAGAAATTTATATCATTAAAAGATATAATTTATGTGAAAGTTATTGATTTTAATTATGATTCTATTAATGAATTTTTTATTGTATCGAAGAATGGTGAATGCAATATCAGGACAATAAAACTTTCTCTTCTTGATGAGTTTAGTTTGTTTGGTGAAAATGGAATCTATATTACTTCTAATATTTTATTCGGTGATACAGATAATGATGCTGATTATGAAATTGCAGTTGGCGGGAACAAGGGAGTTATCTGCTTGTTTAAATATGTGCCGAGAAAGAAAAATTTTATAAATGTTATATTGGATAAGATGAAGAATATTTTATTTTGATTATCTGTGTTTTAAAGCAAGTATTGTAATATCATCAAATCTGGTCTCAAAAGGACTAAATTTATCTATTTCTTTTAGTATTTTTTTACTGATTTCTTCAGGTTTTAATTTTATATTCTGTTTTATAATATTTAGCAATCTGTCGTCACCAAACTGTATATTGCTTCTATTTAAAGTTTCAGTAATACCGTCTGTATAAAGAAAGAATAAATCATTTTTTTTGAAAGGAATTTTAACTTCTTTAAAGGTTGAATCGTGAAAAGCTCCGAGTGGCTTGTTTTGAAATTTCAGCAGTTTTAAAGTATCTTTTTCCTTATTGTAGTATATAGGGAAAGTATGGCCTGCTGAAGCATATCGTATAGTGTTTGTACTTAAATCTACTATTCCGTAAATTAATGTTGCAAACATACCTTCTTTTGAGTTATAATATAAAAATTTGTTTGAATGATATAATAGTTCTGAAGGTTTGCCGCTGTATTGAACAGCAAATGCTTTTATTATACTCCATATCATTGCCATATATAGCGCAGCCGGAACACTTTTTCCTGCTACATCACCGATGAAAAATATAATCTGTTTGTCGTTTATGGGATAAAAATCATAAAAATCTCCGCCTATTTCATAAGCAGGTTCGTTAGTGCCGAATATTTCCAGACAGTCTGTCTTGAATTTGTTCTCTTTTGGAAGTATTTGTCTTTGTATATCAAGAGCAATTTTAATTTCATGTTCCAATCTTTTTTTTCTTTCCAGTTCTTTATAAATATGAATAAAACGCATAATAAGAGCATAAGCAAACATTATATTCATTATCGTAACACCGATTGGAAAAAGCATTGGTATTCCTGTATCAAAAAAAGTTTCAAGTAAATCTTTAAAGCCGGTTAATATTAATATGCCTACACCTATTATTATCGGCAGGTGGAAATGTTTCTCTCCTCTGTGTTTTAAATAATTATATATAAATTTTGAATATTCTACAACTATTATTATGAAATAAAATCCTACAAAGAAGTTATATAATACACCTTCCTTGCCTATTAATTGGCTGTGTTTAAAAAAATTGTGTTCTCGGGTAATAAAAAGGTCTGTAAAAAATATAAAGTACAAATTAAGAATTGCAATAAAAAATATTGTACCAATATAAAACTTGTTTAATCTTTTCCAGAAATAATTAACAAACATAACCCAGAAAGGGACAAGCATTGCAAATCCTACATGCATTACTTTCTGCCAGAAAATTCCGGATTCATAATTAGGAGCAGGATAGATCATCATCTGACCAAATGAAATTATTCCTGCCCAGAATAGAACTATGATAAATAATAAAGTTGATTTTGTCTCAAAATTTTTCAGGTACAATATAAAAAATATTAAGAGTAAAATAACACTTGTTGTAACAGATATTATACCGTCCACTGTTATTGTGGGAATCATATTCATATGCTTAATATATGAATTGAAAATATAAAATCAACTTTATTTTTTTTGTGAAACTGGAATTTGATTTGCAGTTATTTTATCAATAAGTAGAGCTATGCTTCCCTTTAAGTGTATTCTGTCTGTTTTTGCGATAATTATGTCGGTGTCAAAACCGGTATAAATGCGTTTGAGTCTGGATATCTCATTATTTAATTTTTTTATCAGAGAATCAAAATTGAATTCATCTGAGTTATTTATTATTATTGCTGAAGTATTAAGAAAAAATATAACATGTGATAATTTTTTGAGGAGTTCTTCTTCAAATGTGTTTTTTAAGTACCATTGATTGTTTTTTAGTATTATTGTATTATTTGCAGAAGTATCAAATAAGATAAATTCGCCGGCGAAGTTGTTGTCTCCTTTAATCAATGTTTTATTTAAAACAATACCGGCACCTGTGTATAATATTTTCTTTTTAGTATCTACTCTTAACAGTAAAAATATAAAGTTGTTTAATGATGAGTTTTCAAAAATTTTAAACGCAATTGCGGATGCATTTGCATCGTTTTCAAGGAAAAAGGGAAAGTGGAAATATTTTTTTATTGTTGAAGAAATATTAAAATTGGTTAAATCAAATTCACCGGAATATAAAATTGTGCCTTGATTAGAATCAACTATTCCGGGAACAACTAAACTTCCTGCAAGAGGTGTAAAGTCGGAATATTTTTTAGTTATAAACTTAAAAAATTTTTTTAGGTTTTCATTAAAGGATAAAGTCTGGTCTGGTGTATAGTTGTCTGATATTAATCTGTCTCCTCGGATATTTGTAAAAATATATTCATATTTATACTTTCTAACGGATAAGCCGATTAATATATTTTTGTTGTTTACATCAATGAGAAGCGGTTTTTTTCCGCCTTTAATTGTTGAATCACCTTTTTTAAATTCATAAACTATATTTTCTGCAATAAGTTCGTTAATTATTCTTGATACAGTTGCTTTATTTAAATTTAATTTTCTTGATATTTCTGCTCGTGATAATAAAGTTTTAGAATGAATAATAGTGTTCAGAACTTCAGTTTTATTATTCTCAGAAACATTAGTAATATTCATAAATAGTAACCATATATTTAGTTTGTTGTAAACACAAACTAAACATAGCGATTGTAAATAAAAAGTCAATAATTTTTTTCTGTATTTAGAGAAAAATATTTGACTTTAAAATAAAAGGAGTTATACTATATATGATAAACGGATAGGAATGGCGATTTATCGACTTCAATTTGATTAAACTTACAATATTAAATAATGTACGGGAGGAGATGAAATGAAAAGAATAAGTATTATAATATTAGAAGTAATTATATTTTTATTAACTGGTACTTTATATGCTGATATAGTTACCAATCATCTTGTTATAAGTGAAATAGGGTATGTAGGAAATGACGGTATTATTGAATTATATAATCCTACAGGTACAGATATAGATTTATCAGCAGTACCATATGAAATAGACAGGTTCTCCGGCGGCGGCGGAACAAAAACATCTGTAAAGTTAAGTTCAACTGATGGAGATGGATATTTTAGAAATACAAGTATAATATCTTCACATAAGTATTTTTTAATAGTTGACAGAGCAATTTCGTCTTTGACTAATATAGCCGATTTCATAATTACTAACGGCTGTGTGGTAAATGATGATGATGCTATTGCATTAGGTGATGGTACTATCACTATTCTTGGAGGTGGTCCGGATGATCCTGATTGTATTGACTGGGTTGGTTATGGTGCTGCTACAGTTTATGAAGGTACTGGTGCTGCACCAAATCCGCCATCCGGAGGGAGTATTGAAAGAAAAGCGTGGGCAGCTGCATCTACTGCAAGTATGACTAATGGCGGTGCTGATGAATTTCACGGAAATGCATATGACAGCAGTAATAACCAGAATGATTTTGTAGTAAGATATTCTGCTGACTGGCAAAATACTACTTCTACTACTGAATCACCTTATTTAAATTATCCTGAAACACTTATATCTTCATTAAATGGAGTTGTGCCGACTACTGTGGTTTACCCGGGTGAAACAAATGTTACATTGTTAACTTTCAATTTAACCGAGACTTATACAAACAGAACACTTACCCAAATACAGGTGTCAAATATTGGGTCAATGAATTATCCTGATGATTATAATGTTCTAAAATTATGGTATGATAATGATAAAAGTAAAGATTATTCTGTAGGTGATACTTTAGTTGCAGAGTTGCATTATAAGGGAAGTTATATCTGGACAAATAATAATATAACAACAAGTTCTGACCTTGGAGTTATTGATGGTAGAAATTTTATACTTACAGCAAATATTAGCAGCAGTCCTACAGCGGGAAGAATTATGAGATCAATAATAAAAGTCGGCTGGCTAAGATGTAGTTCTGGAAAAACAAATATTAGTACTCTGGAAAATCCTGATGATATAATTATAAAACCTTCTTTAAATGTTGTAATTAATGAAATTGCATGGGCAGGTACCCTTGCAAGTACTTCAGATGAATGGCTGGAGTTATATAATAACACCGGTAGTGATATAGATTTGACAGGTTGGGGTATTTATAAAGATAATGGTGATACATTGCTTATAGGATTATCCGGAACAATAAATGCAAAAGGTTTTTATCTTATAGAAAGGACTGATGATTTAACAGTACGAGATATTAATGGAGATGTAGTCGGGTCATTTGGCGGCAGCGGACTTGGAAATAGCGGTGAATTTTTAATTGTTAAAGATTCTCTAGGAAATATAATAGATTTAATTGATTGCTCTTCCGGCTGGTTTGCAGGTTCTTCTTCCGGGAATATGCCTACAATGGAAAGAGTTCATTCAGATTTAGACGGAAACATAAATACTAATTGGAAAACAAATAATCAGATAATAATTAATGGTAAAGATGCTAATCTGGATGCTATATACGGTACCCCTGGTACTTATAACAGTGTTACTTCTACTCCTTTTGAAGTGTTAAGGATTGTAGGTTACGATACTTTAAAATTAAATGTTTTTCCGGAGGATACTTATAAAACAGCATTTGCTTTTAGATTGTCAGATAATATAGCAGGTAAAAAATTGAGTTCAGTTAAAATAACCAATATGGGAACAATGGTTTACGGCAGAGATTATAATAATGTTCGTTTATTTCTTGATGTTAATGGTGACCATATATATACAAAAAATGTAGATATTTATATAACAGATTTTAGTTATAACTCTGTTTCAGGTTTATTAGAAGCAAATAATATAACTTTTAGTTCAAATCTTGATTCTCCCGGCAGAGATTTTGTTATAACCATTGATATAACCAGTTTTCCTGTTGAAAGTACTTCTTTTCAGGTAAGAATACCTGCCGGATATGTTGAATCTGATACAACCAATACTCTTGTGGGAACACTTAATAAAAATTATTTGAAAATTTTTAAAATACCGAGAGTTGCTATAAATGAAATTGAGTGGAAAGGCTCATTAGATGGAGACTACTATGAAGAATGGATTGAACTTTATAACAATAGTGATACTGCAATTGATTTATCAGGATGGCAATTATCAGCAGCAGACGGCAGCCCTGTTATATCGTTAAGCGGAACTATTCCAGCTAAGGGGTTCTATTTACTTGAGCGCTCGGATGATAATGTAGTTAGCGATATTCCGGGTGATTATGTTGGTTCTTTTGGTACAGGAATAGGAAATTCTGGTGAAGATTTTATGCTTATAAATTCAGACGGCGCTGTGGAAGATGAAGTGAATTTTTCGTCAGGCTGGCCGTATGCTTTAAATTATGGAGTTTCTATGGAGAGAAAAGATTCTGAAGCAAACGGCAGTATTGCTGCAAACTGGATGACCAATAATCATCTGGTTTTTAATGGTACAAATAAAGGTGTTAATATCTGGTACGCAACGCCTAAAAGTACTAATAGTTGTAGAGTAGAACCGAATAAAATTTTTGTTACAAAAGCAGACATTGGTACAAGCACTAATTATCCGTTAAATATTAATATACCTGTTATGTGTTTACATGTGTCTAATACTGCATTAACAGATATAACTTTAATTAGAGTTAAAAACACAGGAACTATGAATATTGATTCCGATATATCAAATATTAAATTATGGTATGATGCCGGCGACAATATCTTTAATGGCAATGAGACTATTATTGGCATAGGTGTTTTTAATGGTAATATATGGGAATTTACTAATCATGTAAAACCTGTTACTAATCTGATAATTACTATAGATTTGAAACAAACAGCTAAAAACGGCAGATATTTTAGAAGTGTGCTTCCGTTATACGGTATAAAAGATGATATTGATACGGTGAGTCGATATTCACTTACAAATTTATATATACAGACAGTTAAACGACTTGCCCCTGCTGTAAATTCACTTAAAACAAATATTGATTCCGGCAAAACAGTAGTTACTAATAATAATACTGATTCTTTTGATATTTCTGCTAATATAATTGAGTTATCAAATTCCGGCATCTATGCGGTTATGGATTTAAGTTCTATTGGACACGGCCTTCAGATTATGAACAGATTAAATATAACCAATTATGCGCTTTCAAATATAACTGTTCCGGCAAATGTCAGACTTGGAAGTAAACCGCTTGTTCTGTATGCTTATGAGTCAACAACTAATCTGGTTACAGTTGCGACTACTTATATACAGGTTACAGGAAATGAACCGCCGTATATAAAATCTGTAAGTGTTGATAATGCGAATATTATAAAGAACAGCAAGGGTGAATTTTTTAAGTCCGGAACTTCTGTAAAATTATCATATATTAATTTTACGGTTTCTGCTACGGATTCCACTGATTATGTAGATAAAGTGTTTATATTGCTTTCGCAGATGAATGGCGGAACCAATCAAATGAGTTTATTTCAGGGTACTTCAAACAATGGAATCTGGGCTTATAGTTTTACTTTAAATTCAAGTTTGCACTCCGGATTCTTTACAAACATTACAATAGTTTCTGATAATAAATCCGGATATTATTATACCAATTTCCCTGTAATTAATATTATGTCCAATAAATTTCCAATTGCTAATGCGGGGAAAGATGTTAATGCATCCGGAAATACAATATTTACTTTAGATGGAAGTAAAAGTTATGACCCTGAGGGGTTATCGTTAAATTATAAATGGGAGATAGTTACTAATCATACAGGAAAAGATTTGACTATATTAAATAGTAATAAATCTACAGCATCTGTAGAACTTCCGAATATTGATTCATATATAATTGTTAAATTGACAGTAACAGATATTTATGGTGATTCAGCTTCCGATACAGTAACTATAAATATAAATCGTTCGTTCAGGGAAGATTTGACAGCAGCACATCCTTATAATACTGTTATCTCTCCGGATAAAAAGAGTGCAAAATTCGTGAATTTATCAGAAGGAACGGTTATTACTATATATACTATTACAGGAAATAAGGTGGCGGTTATAACTGCAGATACAGATGAAGCTGAATGGCAGATCCCTGAATATCTTGCAGCCGGTGTATATATTGTTTATATGGAGGATAAAGCAGGACATACTAAAAAAATGAAAATAGTTATAGTTAGATAAGTATTTTTATGTATAAATTTGTAATTGTAAAGAGCAGGTGGAGGTATAAATAATGAAGAAATTAAGTATATTTCTGTTAAATATTTTTATAGCGGTTAATCTTTCTGCCGGTGAAACAGGCAGTGCGTCAATGCAGTTTCTAAATATAGCACCAAATGCCCGTGTTGCAGCTATGGGGGATAGTTTTACTGCACAGGCTGATGATGTATCTGCTGCATATTGGAATCCCGGCGGACTTAATTATTTAAAAAATATGGAAGTCGGGGTTAATTATAATTTATATATTGAAAATATATCTTTCTTGAATGTTATGTTTGCTAAAAATTTTAGTTTTGGTGGTCTTGGAGTTAATCTGTCTGCATTAAGTTTTGGCAGTATTGATAATTATGTAGATGGTGAACTTGCAGGAACTATTTCTCCAACGGATTTACTTTTCTCTGTTTCTTACAGCAGGGAAATAATGTATAATTTATCAATAGGCGGAACTTTTAAGTTTATGTCGGAAAGTCTTACAGACGAACATACAGGAAGCGGAATAGGATTTGATGTCGGGCTGTTATATAATGACCCGCTTGGTATTTTTATTAAAAAAAGTTTTGTTAAACCGCTTAAATTTGGTTTTACAGTACAGAATATAGGTATAGGACCTAAGTATGAAACAGATAATAATTCGCTTCCGTTAAGTATAAAATTCGGTTTTGCATATAAATATAGGTTTGCTCACTCGGTTGCAATGTTAAAAGATATAAATTTAATGCTTGATTTTGTAGTGCCGAATGATGCATCGTTCGGAATAAGGTATGGAACTGAACTCTGGTGGTATAATCTTGGAGGTATGGTTGATGCTGCTTTGCGTTTCGGTATAAAAGCTCCGCAGGATCTGGGTTTTGTTTCCGGTATTACTGCAGGTCTGGGTATTAGAATATACGGTATAGAAATTGATTATGCTGTAGTTAATATGGGCGATCTCGGCTTAACTCATAGAATCGGAATGGATTATAAATTTGGCGCAATAGTAAAGCCTAAAGAAGTTTTTATTAAAGAACCTGCTGAAGAGAAAAAGAGTGTTGAAAAAGAAGATGCAAATAAAAAGAAAGAAGAACTTGAAAAAGAAGATGAATTGAATGAAGATAATTTTGAGGATGATAGTGATACAGAAGAAGAATTAGATCTTGAAGAATAATAAAAAAGCGCCTCGTAGAAAAGTATTTGGCTTTTCTATGAGGCAGTGAAATAAATTTTAATTATATATTAGTATGCTAAGTATGATTTTTAAGTCTTTTTGGTATTCGGAAACGTTCTGTCGTTCATTGACATTAATAAATTACTTTTTTATTGACATTTGTAATAAGGGGCTTATATTAAAATAGTATTATTAAGGAGGAGGTCTATTATGTTTTTAGTAGGATTGTTAGTCATTGCAAATTTAGTAGGGGGATTTTTAGCTTCGTCTGTATATTTAACGGAGAGAATTCCTTCCTTAAAAAAAGTATCTGATGCTCTTGCAAAATTTAAGATTCCTATCGGCTTGATTGTTTTTGCTATTGCTTTTGTTAATATATTTAACTTTAATGTTGGCTGGCTGCATTATCCTAAATTGTCTTTAATTTCCGGACTTTTGGTCGGCTTTGTCTTAAGTGTAGATATCCTTAATAAATTTGATATAGATGAAAATACAAAAAATAAACTTTTTAATTTTGCTAGTAAATATCATATTGTTATCGGTTTGCTTGCACTCGCTATCGGTATAATTAAAATTTTAAAATTATTTATTGATGTTGTTAATATTTTTCTGTAAAAAAAGGAGTTTTTAAATGGAGTTTTTTAAATGGCAGGATAGTTTTAGTGTCGGAGTTAATGATATTGACGAGCAGCATAAAAGATTGATCGATTTAATTAATGATCTTGCTAAAGCAATGTCTGAAGGTAAAGGTAGAGATTTGATAGGAAATATTATAAAAGAACTTGAAGATTATACTGTTTATCATTTTGATTTTGAAGAAAAATTTATGGAAAAGAACGGATATTCCGACCTTGAGTCGCATAAAAAAATACATCAGAATTTTGTGGATAAAATAAAAGAGTTCGAAATTAAAAATAACGAAGGAAGTCTGCTTTTAAGTATAGATATCTTTAATTTCCTTAGAGATTGGCTTAAAGAACATATTCTCGGTACTGATATGAAATATTCGAAGGAGTTTAAAGAAAAAGGATTACTTTAATATAATTTAGGTATTGAATTTAAAAGCAATTTAGTATAATCGTCTTTAGGTTTGGTAAATATATCTTCGACATCTCCAGATTCTACAATTTTTCCTTTATGCATCACAGCTACTCGGTCTCCGAAAAATCTTATTACATTTAAGTTGTGCGCTATAAACAGATAGGTTAGATTAAATTTTTTCTGCAGTTCTTTTAATAAATTAAGAATCTGTGCTTGTATTGAAACATCGAGTGACGACACGGGTTCATCAAGAAGTATAAATTCCGGTTTTAAAATAAGAGCTCTGGCTATACCTATCCTTTGTCGTTGCCCTCCTGAAAATTCATGAGGATATTTATAAAATGTCTCTTCCTGTAAGCCTACTTCTTTCAGTATATTAAAAACTTTTGCTTCTGCATCCTCTTTTTTATACATTTTGTGAAACAGAAGCGGTTCTATTAATAATGCCCCTATAGTTTTTCGTGGATTTAATGAAGAATACGGATCCTGAAATACAACCTGCATATTCCTGCGGATTTTTAACCGCTCTTCTTTATCTGTATTTTTTATATTTATTCCTTTGTATAAAATTTTTCCGGCTGTTATCGGTATAAGCCCGAGAATACTTCTGCCTAATGTTGTCTTTCCACTTCCGGATTCTCCTACCACACAAAAACTCTCCCCCTTTTTTATATTAAAACTTACATCGTCAACTGCTTTTACTGTTATTTCTTTTTTTTTAATAAGCCCTTTTTTATTTGTAAAATATGTTTTTAAATGATTTACTTCAATTAATATATCTTCCATATTTTATCCTATACATCTGCTGAAATGATTTTTTCCTTTT
>CAYQNP010000265.1:0-13915 GCA_964418785.1 uncultured Spirochaetia bacterium
TAATAATTATATAATTATCAGGGAAATAAAAATTTAATATTTCTTTATAATTTAAGCCTTTTCTTACAAAATATTCTGCCCCCGTATTGTCATAAACCCACAAGATGTCCAAAGTCATTTTCTTTAAAATAATATTATTAGGTATAAAATTAAATTGGATTATTTCCTGCTTCAGGTTTTACAACTTCAAATTGATAAGATTTTAGTATGGTTTTACCATCTGGGCCAATTATATCTACTCGCCATTCTCCTGCATTGCAGGTTTTATATCCTTTTGTTCGCCAGGATTTCCCTTTTAAAAATTGCATTTTGTCCCACTTTTAACTAATTAAAAATTGAAATACGGTACCGACACTTACACCTTTATATTATGTCTAATTATTTTTCCTTGTTTTATATAAATAACATCTTCACAAATATTCGTACACAAATCGCCTATACGTTCAAGATTATGTGCGATTCTTATTATATGCATAGTACTCTTTATAAATGATGGCTCCTTACTCATAAAATTAATAAAAAAATCTATAACTTTTTCTTCCATTTTATCAATTATACTATCAACTTCAAGAACAGACATTGCTAATTTCGTATCTTCATTAACAAATGCTTCTATGCTTTCTTTGTACATTTTTAAAATCTCATTTTCAATATCCTTTAATTTACCCAGATCAACTGAAATCTTATTTCTTATTAAATATAATGAACTCTCTGCAACATTTACAGATAAATCTCCTATTCTTTCTAAATCATTATTAATTTTAATAATTGAAAGAATAGTTCTTAAATCTTTTGCTTCAGGTTGAAAAAGGGCTATTAAATTAGTTGCCAATTCATCTATTTCAAGTTCTTTGCCATTTGCTTTAGGTTCCATCTCAGAAATTACTGATTTTAACAAATGCCCATCTTTCTCTCTTAAACCTTTAAAATCCATTGATACCATATTCTCAATAAGAGAAGCAAAAAGTAAAATCTCTTTTTTCAATTCAATTAATTTCTGATTTAACATATCTTACTACCTCCACAACCTAACCAATTTTTCCTATTAAAAATTTTTCGGTTTCTTTTTTCTCAGGTGCAGTAAAAATCTTTTCTGCTTTTCCAAATTCAATCAGTTCACCTAAATACATAAAAGCAACATAATCTGATACACGTCCTGCCTGTGCCAAATTATGAGTTACAATAATAATTGTAACATTTTCTTTTAAAGCCTCAATTAATTTTTCAATATGTTTTGTAGCAATAGGGTCAAGAGCAGATGTGGGTTCATCCAGTAATAAGATATCAGGCTTCATTGCAAGAGAACGAGCAATACATAATCTTTGTTGCTGACCACCTGATAAAAAAGTACTCCTTCTATATAAATCAGATTTAACTTCGTACCATAATCCTGCTTTCTTAAGTGAATCTTCAACAATTTCATCAAACTCTTCTCTTTTTAGTTTTATTCCATTAAGTTTATAGCCAGCAATAACATTATCATAAATACTCATATTCGGAAAGGGATTAGGCCTTTGAAATACCATACCAATTTTTCTTCTAACAATTATTGGATCCATTTCACAAATATTATTATCATGTAAAAAAATTTTCCCTGTTATTCTCGCATCCACATTAACTTCATGCATCCTGTTGATACATCTTATAAATGTTGTTTTTCCACAACCACTTGGTCCCATTATTGAAGTAACCTTATTTTTTTTAATTACTAAATTAATATTTTTAACTATTTTCTTATCACCATAATATGCTGAAAAATCTTTTACTTTTAATACTATGTTCTCCATTTTTTCACCACCAACCTTGTTGATATATTTAAAACCAAAATTAATATTACTATAACAAAAGAAGCGCCCCATGCTATTTTATGCCATTCCTTATAAGGACTCGTAGCATAATTAAATATTAATAGTGGCAATGCATCTATTGGTTTAAAAATGTTAAAATTTAAAAAGTTATTACCAAATGCAGTAAAAAGCAAAGGCGCTGTTTCTCCTGATATTCTCGCAATTCCTACAAGTATCCCTGTTATTATACCACTCTTTGCAGAAGGGAGAATAACTTTAAGTATAGCTTTATAGTAAGGCACACCAAGAGCAATAGCTGCTTCTTTTAATGAAAATGGAATTAATTTTAATGTCTCTTCTGTTGCTTTAATTACTATTGGTAACATCATTATTCCAAGAGTTATTCCACCTGATAATGCAGAAAATTGTCCAATTGGTTTTACAAGCCACATATATCCTATTATACCTATCACAATTGAAGGGATCCCCTGTAAAATTTCTACTGAAAAAATTATTATTTTTGCTACTTTACTTTTTTTGTGTTCAACTGCATAAATTCCTGCACCAATACCAAGTGGAATACTAAATAAAGATGCAAGTATTATTAAAATAAATGTCCCTGTCAAAGAATGAATAATTCCTCCACCTGCTTCTCCAATAGGTTTTGGTAATGTAAATAAAAATTCCAAATTTATCACTGAAATTCCATTTTTTATTATATACAAAATAATAAACACCAATGGAATCAAAACTAAACCAGAAGTACAAATAACAATAAACTTAAACAACTTATCCTTAAAGATTCTAAAAATTATTTTTTTATCCATTTTCTCTCCTTGTTTCAATAGTAAATTTTTTTATTATATACTTACCGATTAAATTTATTATTACAGTAACAAAAAATAGTATAAGTCCTATCTCAATAAGAGAGGAAGTATAAATTTCTGTTGTTGCTTCTGTAAATTCATTTGCAATAACACTCGCCATTGTATTGCATGGATGAAAAATTGTTTTTGGGATAAAATTCGAATTTCCAATTAACATAGTTACAGCCATCGTTTCACCAAGTGCTCTACCTAAAGCAAGGAATACTCCGGCTATAATTCCTGACTTTGAATAAGGCAGTATAACCTTTTTTATAACTTCATAACGAGTTGCTCCAAGAGCATATGCAGCTTCTTTTATGTCTGAAGGAACAAGTTCTATCATCTCTCTGCCTATTGATGCTGCATAAGGAATAATCATAATAGCAAGAATAAGAGACGCTGTAAATATTCCAACTCCATAAGACGGCAATGTTAATTTAATTTCCAAAGTCCTTATTAATGGAACAATAACAAATAATCCCCAAAAACCATAAATTACAGACGGAACTGCTGCAAGAAGTTCAACTGATGTTTTAATAAAATTTGAAAATCCACCCTTCTTAAAATATTCCCCCAGTAATATTGATATTGATAATGAAAAAAATATTGATATAAATAAAGCAATAAAAGAAGTCAATAAAGTTCCTATCAAAACAGGTAAGGAACCAAATTTGTTAAACACTGGATCCCATTCTTTGTTAATAAAAAAATTTAATCCGAACTTTTTAAGAGCAGGAAATGAGCCATAAAAAAGTGTAATCAAAATACCTGCAAGTATGATGATAATAAATATGCCCATTGAAAAAATAACTATATTAAAAATTCTCTGTCTTAAATTCCAATTATAAGTATTATTAAGAGGGGCAATTTTTAAATCACCCCTCTTAGAAAAAATTTCTTTATTAAATTTAAAGAATATTCTTTCCATTGTATATTACCGATTTTAATATTTTTTCAGCTTTCTCAACAGCAGAAGCAGGTAAAGGCGCGTATTCTAATTCTTTATTATATTTCTGACCATTATGTATTATCCACCATAATAAATCAACTGTTGCTTTTGCTCTTTCATAACTTCTTGAATTGTAGTTCTGTTCCTGATATAAGATTATCCACGTAAAACTACTTATTGGATATCCTTTTTCTGCATCTGTATCTGTTAATGATATTCTTGTATCATCAGGTATATTTATCTGAGCAGCAAGTGAAACTGACTTTAATGACGGTACTATAAAATTTCCTTTTTTGTTCTTAATTGTAGCAAAAGGCATATTGTTCTGTAAAGCATATATTAACTCAACATAGCCAACACTATTGGGAGTCTGTTTTATTAAACCAGCCACTCCTGGATTTCCTTTTCCTCCAAGTCCCACAGGCCAATTTAAAGATTTTCCTCGCCCTACCTTTTCTCTCCATTTCTTACTTACTTTGCTTAAATAATCGCTAAATATAAATGTTGTTCCACTACCATCTGAACGATGAACTACTGTTATATTACTATCAGGAAGTCCAACTTCTGGATTTAATTTTTTTATTCTGTCGTCATTCCATTTTTTAATTTTACCTAAAAATATGTCTGCTATAATATCTGAAGTTAATTTTAATTTTGGATTTCCTGGTAAATTATAGGTAACCACAACAGCTCCTAAACAAGTAGGGATATGTAAAATTTTAGCAGTTGCTTTTGCAAGGGATCCATCACTCATAAAAGCATCTGTCCCACCAAAATCAACTACCTTATTCAGAAGTTGTCTTATTCCACCGCCTGAACCAATTGCCTGATAATTCACTCTTATTCCCTTTTCTTTGTAATATTCAGAAAACATCTTTGAATATAATGGATATGGAAAAGTTGCACCTGCACCCAAAAGCTCAACTTCTGAACTTTTATTATTACCACATCCTATAATCATCAAAAGAACAGTCATTGTAATTGCAATAATTGTAAATAAAATTAATTTGCCTCTCATTTTTTCCTCCTTTCTTTAATATTTAAAATAAAGTGTTAATCTTGCAACTGCATCTAAGGAACTATTTGCAGAATTATTTTTTTCATAAGAATAGGTGCCTATCTCTACATTTGGAATTAAATGAACATTTTTAGAAATTAAAGCATCTGCTCCAAGAATAATAAAGTTATCCTTCATTTTTCCAACAGTTGCTTTTATAGATGGTGAATATTGAGTTCTATTATCAAATCTTGCAAGTATGCTTAAATTTTTTGAAATATTAAGTACAAATGGAATAGAGATAATATTGATATACTTTGCTAATACTGATTTTCCTGATTCTTGATATATATATTGAAAACCTGTTCTGATTTTATCTGAGATATATCCAATAAGGATATGAGAAGTATCCTTTTTTAAGAATGAATCAGGAATTAAATCAATGTCACCATAAAGTTCTATAAACAAACTTTTACTAAAAAAATAGTTTAAATTAAGATATAAAGTTTTGACTTCTTTAAAAGTCTGAGATTCTGTTTCTGATCCTTTGCCATTTCCAAACATTACAGAATAATTTAAACTTTCAAAATTTCCTTTTAACGAAACTCCAAAATCACGAGAACTTCTTATTTTATATAAATCTTCAGGCACTTTTTCTACAGCGCGATATCTCCATAATTTCTCTTCATAAAGTAATAATGTTGGTGGGGCTTGTATCCCTAAAACTGTTGAATGTAATTGTGATAATTTTATTTTTAACCATGCATCTTTCACAAAGGGAATCATACTCTTATCAGCATTATACTTATACGATGAATTTCCAGTTTCAAATCTTATTCGGGCTGAAATTTTTTCAGACAATTTTTTCTGAAATGTTAAATAGATTCGGCGTATCTGAAAACCACCTCTACCGGATGATTCTGAGGGCAAACTACCAACAAGATTGGAAAACTCACCATTCTTATTGTTAAAGTTTGTTGCTGTTACAGTAACATAATAAGCATCAAAATAGACTTTGCCTTTAATACTTAAGTCATCATTTGATGACAGAGCAGGGCTAACTAATAGAGCAGTCATAAGAAATAAACTCAAGAAAAACGGACATATCTTTAAGTTCATTTTAACACCTCCTTTAATAAATTTTCATGTGTAATATAAACTACATAGATTAAGAATAAATAAAGAAAGTGTTAATTTTCAGTTAATTTTTAAGATTTTTAAGATATGTATTTTTATTGATGTAAAGAAAAAATACTCTATTTACAGATTGATTTAAACAAGAAGGATAAGAAAGATAGAGATCATTTTAAAATTTCAGGTAGTGGTAGTATAAAGAAAAAATTAATAAGCACCATCATATATAGTTACTCTATTCCCTATAACTTCTTTTCTTTCTATTTTTAACTTATCAGTTATTGTAATTATATTATAAGAATTTTTATAAATACCACGGATTCTTCCATCTGTTGTAGTTGCACAGGTTAAAATTTTAATTCCTTCAAAATTCCATAAATGTGGAATGTGCTTATGTCCTGACATAATTAAATTAACTTTAGATTTTACTATCATTTTCAAAACATCTCCAGCATCCCGAAGGATATTCATTTCTCTACCACTGTTTGGAACTGAAATAAGATGGTGATGGAATGCCAGTGCTCTGAAAGTATAATTTCTTGAAAATATTCGTTTTAATTTCATTGTATTATATCTACCTAACTGCCCATCATCAAGGTCAGGTTCGCTTGAATCAACTCCACAAACTATAATATTATCATTCAATTTAATGGTGCGAAAAGGATTTCCAATCAATTTTTCAAAAGTTCTATATCCAACATTTCTGGAATCATGATTACCAGGAACAATTAATTTTTTTTTAACCTCAAACTGATTAATATATTTTAATGCCATTTTATACTCATGATAATATCCATCCATTGTTAAATCTCCTGTTATAACCAATAAATCAGGTTTTATCTCATTTACCTGATTTATAACTTCCTTCATTATATCTTCATTAAACAATGGGGAACCACAATGAATATCTGAAATTTGTACTATAACTTTCTTTTCCATTTTATACTCCTTATAATTTTATTTCTGTTAGTTTAACTCAAACTTGTTAAAATTAATTAAATATTCTATTAATATTTGATTAAATTTTATATTCATTCTATAAAGGCAACTCTATCATAAAGACTGTTCCTTTACCCTGTTCACTTTTAACAGAAATTTTTCCTTTGTGAAGCAGGACAATATACTTAACTATTGATAATCCCAGACCTGTTCCTCCCATCTTTCTTGAACGCGATTTGTCAACTACATAAAACCTCTCAAAAATTCTATCAATATCTTTTTCAGGAATTCCTATTCCTGTATCCTCTATTTCTATTTTTAAAAATTTATCCATTTTTTTTATTGAAATTATTATTTCACCTTTATTCGTATATTTTATACTGTTATCAATTAGATTTATAAACATCTCCTCTATTTTGAAAGTATCTCCTTTTATCAATGGAATCTTCTCGTCCACTCTTAACTTTATATGAAGGGATTTCTCTTTAACTTTTTTGTCAAACATCCTTATAACTGATTTTATAATACGTACAATATCAATTTCTTTCATCTCTACAGTATGTTCATATTTGTCAAGTTCAGATAGCAACAATAAATCATTAACTATATTTATAAGTCTTTCCGTATGTTTATCTATAATTCCAAGATAATGCTCTTTTTCTTCATCCTTTTCCATTGAAAGTAAAGTCTCAATAAAACCTTTAATAGCAGTAAGAGGAGTTTTTAATTCATGAGACACATTACTAACAAAGTCTCTTTTCATTTTCTCTATATTTTTCTTTTCAGTAACATTATAAAAAATTGCAATAATTTGATTCTTAGTTGAAAGAAAACTTATACCACATAAAAAATCTTTCTCATTTATTTTTATTATTTCACTTAAATTATTTTTCTCATTTTTTACTTTATTAATTAATTTATCAAAATCATTGTTTCTTAATATTTCCCAATAAAATTTTCCAGTAATTGAAGTATTTTTAACAACTTCATAAAAACTACTATTAGCAAGAATAATTTTGCCTTCTTTATCCAACACCATTAATCCTTCTTTTATAGAACTTATTATACTGTTAAGTTCTTCCTTTTCAGCTGTAACTTCAGAAAAAAGTTTTTTTATTTTAACAGTCATATAATTAAAATTATCTGCAAGCTCTTTAATTTCATCTTTACGTTTCAAAAATATCTTTATATCAAAATTTCCTTCCCCAACTTTTTTTACAGAATTAACAAGTATTTTGATTGGCTTTGATAATGTGCGTGATAAAAAAATAGCACCTATGAGCGAGATAAATATTATGATTAATGCAATTTTAAGGATTTGATTTTTTAATTTAATTAATAGTAAATTTATATTTTTTAAGAATAAACTTGTCCTTACAACTCCTATAATACTATTGTTTGACATTATTGGAGTTGCAACATATAACATATAGGCTTTTACAGTCCTGCTAAATCTAATTGAACTTCCCCCATATCCTTGTAATGCTTTTTTTATTTCAGGTCTCCATTTGTGATTTTCCATATCTTCTGGATTTTTCTCAGAATCACCTAAAACAATCCCATTTGTTGCTATAACAGTTATTCTTGTCCTTATCTTTTTACCAATATTTTTTGCCATTTTATCTATATTTAAAGAATCATTTTTTAGCATTAACGGCAAAAATTTTGTATTTAAAATTTGATTTATTTTTTTAAGATTGTTGGTTAATGTTTTTATATAATTTTCTTTAATTATTTTAAACGAAAAAATGGATATTAAAATGGTAAGCGAAAAAATTATTAATAAATATCCCAAAAGTATTTTATAAAAAAAAGAAGTATTTTTCATATTAATTTATATCCTACACCTCTTACATTTTTGATGAGTTTTCCTGCAGAGCCAAGCTTTTCTCTAAGATGACGTATATGCACATCAATAGTTCTGTCAACAACAACCTTTTCATCACCCCATAAATGTTCAAGTAACTGTTCCCGTGTAAAAACCCACCCCCGATTCTGTGTCAACTTCACCAGTATATTGAATTCTGCATTAGTTAATTCTATCCTCTTATTTTTCACATAAACTTCATATCTTTGTAAATCTATCTCAATTAGATTATCAATATTTATTATTTTAGTCGGCTTACTTGCTCTATTTCTTCTCATAACTGCTTTAACACGAGCCACCAGTTCTCTTGGTGAAAAAGGCTTGGTAACATAGTCATCCGCCCCCATTTCCAGTCCAAGAACTCTATCAATTTCTTCTCCTTTTGCTGACAGCATAATTACTGGTATATCTGAATATTTAATATCGTTTTTTAATCTTCTGCATATCTCAATCCCATCAATATCTGGAAGCATTATATCAAGAATAATTAAGTCTGGTTTCTTCTGCCTTAAATGATTAAAGAATAAATCCCCACTAACAAACCCCTTACATTTTAAACCATCTTTTTCTAAATTTATACAAACAAGTTCAATTATATCCTCTTCATCGTCTACTATATATATCAATTTTTTATCGCTCATTCTTTATTTTAAACAATAATTTCTCTTTGGTTCCATTACCTTTCAAAATACATATTATTTACTATATTAAAAATTAAATAATCCGTCAACTTTTTTTGTAAATAAACAGAAATTCCCAAAAATAATTTTGCTTGAAATTTTTTGAAAATATATTATTTTATTGACTAAGAAAAGAAAGAGAGAGAGAAAAGAAAAAAAGAGAATTTTTTAACTTTTAGGATTGATTTTTAAATTTTTTACGCCAATCTGAGCTAAAAAAGGCAAAAAGAGAAAAGGGGGAAGTGTTGACTCTAATAATTTTAAAATTCTAAAAGTTTTTTGGGAATTTGTTATATGCTGTATTTTATCCTGATAATTCAAAGATAATATTAGGCAGATTTTTACCGGATTGGAGTAAAGGAAAAATTTTTAAGCCCCTTGATATATTTAATTATAAATCATATTTCAACAGATATTTAAATAATACAGGCATAGACGGCTTCTCCGGTAAATTTTATTTAACGGATTTATCCTCAATTGAATTTATTTATACTTATAATATAAAAGTAAAAAACTTTGGAAAATATCTGTATGGCGATTCAGCCGAAGAAACACACTCTTTTACAGGATTAAATTTTGAATCGCATTTTTTTTCGTTTGATAATAATTATATATATTTAAAAGATATTGCTAATGGAATGAATTTTATAGGAACAGCGATAAAAGGAGATTTGATTATAGGTATATGGGGTGAACTGCTTTACGGATTTAATTCAGATAATACTAAAAAAATTTTAAGTGCAGCAGCAGGTGCTGACTATTCTTTTTTTAAGCATTATGTTCTCTCTATTGAATATTATTACTCAGAGAACGGTTATTTCGATTATAATTTTTATGAATATTCAATGTATTCAAATAATGATACACAGACTGAAAAATATTTTGCAGGAAATATAGATTACTTATTATCTGATGCAGGAAGTATAGGAGCGGGGATAATTTATGATATTAAAAATGCGAATTTTATATTTTATCCCTATATACATTATGAAGTCTTACAAAATTTTACTGCTGACTGCAGTGTTTATTCCTTTAAAACAGAAAATATTTCTCAATATTTTTTATCGTTATCTGTAAATATACAATACTGATATTATAAATTTAATTCTACAATATAAAAATTATAAGTAGCAATTACTGATTGGAACAAATCTCTATAGATTTTCTCAATTTCTTTTATGCTTTTTTTCGTAAAATAAATTTTTTTACCGGTTCCATAACCGTACTCCCCGGTTCCTCTAATCTCTTTTAATAAAGCAAGCAGATCAGGATATTCCCTGTATTCATTAAATTCTTGTAAGTAATAATTTCCGGTTATAGATTTAATTAACTTCTCCAGTTCCGGTGCGGAAATAAATTTTTGTGCAGGAAGCTGCATTCCGGAATCATTATAATATACCTTCAGCACTTCATTTAATTCTATAAAAGTTTTATTCCCGAAATATGAGAATAATAATACTCCGCCTGGACTTAAAAAGTTTATTATTTGTGTCAGATATTTATTGAGATTTTCAAACCATTGGAAAGTTGAGTTTGAAGTAATTAAATCAAATTTTCTCCCAGATAATTTATTAAAATCCATATTCTCAGCATCATCAATTATATACTTTATTCCATAATAATTGCTTAATTTTTTTTCTGCCATTGAAAGCATTTTTTTTGAGAAATCTATTAAATAAAGTTTTGAATCAGGATACATTTTTTTTAATTTAACAGCATAATTCCCTGTACCTGTTCCAATTTCAAGAATTGAATTTATTTTTTTGTTTTTCAGGCGGTTGATTAATTTCTCGGATATTAAATCCTGAACAACAGCATATCTGTCATAAGTTTTAAAAGATTTAGAAAATGACTTTTTAATTTTATCCTTTATTGATTTCATTATATATTTCCCTATATAAAAAAGGCAAATGCGTAAATTCAGAATATATAAATTTACTGTTTAATATTTCATTTGCAAATTTTTTTACTTCAGAATAAGGCGTAACTATATCATTTTTCGAGCCTATAACAGTAACATTATACTCGGATAATTTTTTTGTATCAATATAATTATTTTTTAAAAATTCAAGTTCATAATATACGAGTTTTTGATTTGCTCTATTAATATAATATTCATAATAATTTTTTTTAAAAAAAGAGTATAGAGCAGAATCACCTATAAAGATATTTCTGTAAAATTTATCAATAGCCTTTGAAAAATTACTGTTTAATAATGCTTCAGTCTTTTTTAGCATTTCTCCGTTAAAATTTTTCACAACAGAAATAAGAAATATTTTTTCTATTTTAACATTCAAATATTCTATAAGTTTGCTCACAACAAGCCCGCCCATTGACCAGCCTAATAAATATATATTCTTAATTTCATTCTCCTGCAGAAATTTTTTTATTGCAGTAATAAAATTTTCAGTATCAAGATAGTCGTAATATATAATATTATAATTAAAATCAGGAAAAATTTTATAATCAAAAGTCCAGCCGGGACAGAGCAGCATATATCTGTTTAATTCTTTATTTTTTAACAGTACTTTCATAAATTTTTATAAAATCAGATATAAATTTATCAATTATTTTTTTTGAATGTTTATAATTTAAAGAAAGCCTTATTCGTGAAGAATTATAAGGAACAGTAGGAGGCCTGATTGGTAATACAAAATATCCTTTCTGAATTAACTGTTCTGCTATCTTCACAGCAACAGTACTGTCTCCGATAATAACAGGTATTATCTGTGTCTCTCCTATGGTTTTAATTCCGAATTTTTTTAAAGAGTTTCTTAAATAATCGCTGTTACTCAATAAATCTTTTCTTCTAAACGGCTCTTTTTTCAGCAAATCAATTGCAGCAATTGATGCTCCTATTACAGATGCAGGTAGAGCCGTAGAATAAATAAAACCTCTGCTTTTATTTATTAAATAATTCCGTAAAGCAAAATCAGATACAACATAAGCACCATAACTTCCAAGAGCCTTGCCGAAAGTGCCCATAATAATATCTGTCTCTTCTGTTAAACCGAGTTCTTCTATTATACCTGCGCCTGTTTTTCCGAATATTCCTGTAGCATGCGCTTCATCAACATAGAGTAAAGCATTGTATTTATTTTTTAAAGCCGTTATACTTTTTAAATCAGCAATATCTCCGTCCATACTAAAAACAGATTCAGTAATTATTAAAGCCTTTTCATAATTTTTTCGTTCATTTTTTAACAAATGTTCCAGATGATTCATATCATTATGCTTAAATCTGAAAAATTTACAGCCGGACAGCAGTATTCCGTCAATTATACTTGCATGTACCAACCTGTCTGCAAATATAACATCTCTTTTATTTAATAAAGCAGGGATAATTGTTGTATTGGCTATGAACCCGTTGCCGAACAGCAAGCCGGATTCTTTCTGTTTTAATTTTGCTATTTTGTTTTCAAGTTCAATGTGAAACTCCATTGTTCCGCTTAAAAGTCGGGATGCATTCCCGCCTGTGCCGTACTTCGCAGTATATTGCTTTGCTGTTTTTATGAGTACTTTGTGCCCTGATAAAGATAAATAATCATTAGAAGAAAAATCTATGTAGGATTTATTGTTAATTTTGAGAACAACATCTTTTTTTTTGTTTATTACTCGTAAACGACGCAATAAATTTTTGTTTTCCTGTTCTTTTAAAAAAGTGTTTATAAAATTATGCATAATTATAACTGTAGTAATTTATTAACGAGTTCCAGATCATCTGAAACTTCTCTGCCGCGAATAGTTAAATAACCGCCTATAAGCATACCGTTCGCACCTGCAAGAAAACCAAGACTCTGAAAATCTTTTAATCTGCTTTCTCTTCCCGCTGCGATTTTAATAACTTTGTCTTTCATAACAATCCTGAACATTGCTATTGTCTTTATTATTTCTTCTATAGCCAGCTCTTTTTGATTTTCCAGTGGTGTACCTTTTATGGGAACCAATATATTAACAGGCACAGCATCAACATTAAGTTCTTTTAATGTAAATGCCATATCAATCCTGTCGTCCATTGTTTCTCCCATTCCTATTATTCCGCCGCTGCATATCTCCATACCAAGTTTCTGTACTAATTTAATTGTTTTAATGCGGTCTTCGAATTTATGTGTGGTTACAATGTTGGGATAAAAATTTTCAGATGTTTCTATGTTATGATGAAAACGAGTTAAACCTGCATCTTTTAATTTTTTTAAGTTTTCTTCTGTAAGTTCTCCCAGGGAAGCACACGGCTCTATACCTATTTTCCTTTTTATGTCGTATATAAATTCTGCAATATCGTCTATCTCTTTGCCGTTTAAACCTCTCCCGCTTGTTACAATTCCAAATCGTTCAGCATTATTCTTTTTTGCCTCTTCAGCTTCTTTTAATATTTCGTCTTCTTTTTTTAAATTATACGATTCAATGTGCGTATTCCAGTGCGCAGATTGAGCACAAAATTTACAGTCTTCACTGCATTTCCCGGACTTTGCATTTATTATACTGCATAATTCAAATTTTTTTCTGCTGTATTTTTTATAATATTCATTGCCCTTTTTTACGATTGTGAGTAAATCCTGCTTTAAAAATTCCTTTATTTCTGCTTTATTCATTCATTTTTCCTTTCAAATAATTTTTTACAAGTATATAACAAATTATTTGAAAAATCAAGTCTTTTAATAATTTAATAAAGTATAAGGAAAGCCGGATTATTGTT
>CAYQNP010000266.1:0-6559 GCA_964418785.1 uncultured Spirochaetia bacterium
CGCCATATTTTTTTAAATTATGCAGGCGTAAAAACGATCGAGCCGGGGGAGTGTGAAACTGAAATAGAGATATGTTCCCTTTTATTCTATTCCAGATAGGTAATGTTAATCTGGTGAGTTTTCGTCTGTCTCTATAATAAAAATATTTTGCAATTGTAGGATTGTTGGCCACTCCTAATACACCTGTAAGAGCTGAATTTAAGTTTAATTTAATAAAATTTTGGAATACATGAATCTTGCTTTTTATAGATTCCTTTTCCTTCTGCATTAAAAGCTGCTTTTGATTATTATATCCTGAAATAATAAATATAAATGCAACACAAGTGGCAGCAGTATTAATTATTAAAAAACTTTTCCATTTTAACGATAAATTGTTGATTTTTTGTAATAATTTCATTTAACACCTCTATTTGCTGTTTTAGAGATCCATTTGTAATTAGTACTTTATTATTATCTTAACATTTTAGGATTGAAAGTCAAGAAAAAGTTATAAGAATAAATATTGGCTCATAGACAAAAAAATGCATAAAAAACTTGACATTTTAATTGCAATATATTATAATATTCGCGAGTATTAATGAAATTTTTCACAAGGTTTGTGAGAAATTAAAGTCGGAATTTAAAACAGGATAAGGTTTTATGAAAAAAGTTTTAGATTTTTTTAATCAATGGATTTTTTTAATGTTGCTGTGGCTGGCTTTTACAATGAGTTTTCAAAAACAGGAGTTGTTTACCGGTTTAGCAATTACATTTGTTTTTGCACTCGGAAGTATTAAAATTATACCGTGGGGCAACTTTATTCTTTTTAATCCTAAAAGGTTGTTTTATTATATCATATATATACCTGTTTTTATCTGGGCAATGATTAAGGCTAATCTTGATGTGGCATACAGAGTATTGCATATTAAAATCCCTATAAATTCCGGCATTATTAAATTGAAAACAAATTTAAAAAGCGATATAGGAAAACTGCTTCTTACTAATTCTATAACTTTGACACCCGGAACAATAGTGGCTAAAGTTGATAAGGATACTGTTTTTATTCACTGGATAGATGTTAAAACTGATAATAAAGAAGAACAGAAAAAAATAATTTTTGAAAATTTTGAAAAAATTTTAAATAAGGTAACGGAATAATGATAATAACGATAAGTTTAGTATTAATTATACTTGCAAGTTTGTTGGTTTTTATAAGATTATTTATTGGTCCTCGAAAAGAGGATAGAATGGTAGCACTCGATTCCGGAACAACAATAACTGCTGTTCTGCTTGTATTACTCGGAAGCATATATAATCGTGTAATATTTCTCGATGTTGCTATGATTTATGCTGTTTTATCTTTTGTTGCAGTTATTGTGTCTGCCAAATATTTAAAAGGAGAATTATAAAATAATGAAGTTAGCAGGAGATATATTGTTAATAATAGGCGGGATTTTTCTGGTTTTGGGAGGTCTTGGTGTATTAAGGATGCCTGATACTTTTAATAGACTTCAGGCAGGTACAAAAGCAACAACACTCGGCGCTATGTCTATGTTGCTTGGTGTTGGTCTTTTGCATATCTCATGGCTTCCTAAAATCCTGGTTTTTATTCTGTTTATTGTTCTGACTAATCCTGTTAGCAGCCATATATTGATTAGAACTACTTATATGCTTGGAAATCGTGATAACCTTAATATAGATGAATTAAAGGAGAAAGTAAAATAATGGAGTTTTTGATATATTCATTAATAGCATTGGCTTTGATTGCCGGTATATCTGTCCTGTTTTTAGATGTGTTTAGTTCTATAATAGCAGCAGGTTTTGTGAGTTTAATAGTGTCTATACTTTTTCTTATTTTAAAGGCTCCTGATGTGGCAATGGCAGAAGTTTCTATAGGCGCTGCATTGACTATCGGAATTTTGTTGTTTGCCAAAGCAAAAAGCGATAAAATACAGACGAAAAATTGAAGTATAGAGAAGGAGTTTAAAATTGAAAAAATTTATAGCGGTTTTAATAGTTGTTGTAATAGGATTTTATTTTTATAAAAGTTTAAATTATTTTAAGTTTGGTGCTGAAAGAGAAGGTGTGTATACTTATTATAATTCTCATGCTGTTTCAGATACCGGAGTTGCAAATATTGTTACATCAATTGTTTTAACTTACAGAGGTTTTGATACACTTGGAGAGGTTACTATATTGTTTTTGTCTGCAATTGGTATAGGTGCTCTTGTCTACGGCAGAAAAGAAAAAGTTTTAAAAGAAACATGTTTTATAATTGATACCAGTTATAAGATTTTATTTCCTGCGATTCTGTTGTATGGTGTTTATGTTTTTCTGCATGGGCATTTAACTCCCGGCGGTGGATTTCAGGGCGGTGCAATCATTGCAACAGGTTTAATGCTGAGACTTGTTACTGTGGATAAAAAATGGAATGAAAAAATGTTCTCTTTTTTAGAAGGTCTTAGCGGTTTGTCTTTTGTTTTACTCGGTGCTGCCGGACTCTTATTGTTAGGTTCTTTTCTTGCAAATAAAGGTGTTCTTGGACTGGGTGTTGTGAAAAATCTGTTCTCAGCAGGTATTATACCGCTTATTTATATTGCTATTGGATTAAAGGTCGGTTTTGAGTTGACCGGTATTGTTAATAATTTAAAAAAGGATTAATGTAGAGGTGTTTTGTTTATGATTTTTTATATAGGTGCTTTTGGTTTGGTTTTAATCGGGTTTCTTATAATGATGACTCAAAAAAATGTGTTTAAAATAGTAATAGGAATGTCTATCGCTGAAACAGGTGTTCACCTTTTTTTAATAACTGTAGGATTTATTAAAAGCGGTCTTGCACCTATTATATATGATTTGAATATTGATAAATTGGCTGAAATTAAATTTGTCGATCCTGTGCCCCAAGCTTTGATTCTTACTTCCATTGTTATTGGTGTGGCAACCCTTGGTGTAGGGCTTGCTTTTATTATAAATGTTGTTAAACATTATAAAACTGAAGATATTAATAAAATAAAGGAATTAAAATGGTAGTATTAAACAGTTATCCGTTATATTTAATTTTATTACCGCTTGCAAGTGCTTTCTTGCTTTTTATGCTGAATAGTTTTATAAAAAAAATCGTGCCTGTGCTGAGTTTTTTGGTGCTTGGTTTTAATTTTTTTATAAGTATAAAACTTTTTGCAATTGTACAGCATAATCCTGTATATGTGAAACTTGCAGGTTTTCTGCCGCCAATAGGTATAAATCTGTTTGTTTCGGGTTTTAATGGCTTGTTTGTTGTTGTCATTAATTTAATTGGTGTTGCTGTTGCTCTTTATTCTTTATATTATATTAAAGAAGGGGCTAAATCTCAATATTATTTCTTGCTGCTTCTCTTTTTTGCCGGAATAAACGGTATTGCTGTTACAGGCGATATATTTAATTTTTTTGTGTTTTTTGAAATTTTATCTATCTCTGCTTATGCGCTTGTTGGTATTGGTAATAAAAAATTGTCTATTGAAGCCGGATTTAAGTATTTGATTCAGGGTTCTATAGGAAGTCTGCTTTTGTTGATCGGTATAGGATTTCTTTATTCACAGGTTGGGACTTTGAATTTAGGAGATATTGCTGTAAAGATGTCAACTGTTGATGTGAAAATGAAATTGCTTATAGGAGCGTTGTTTATAAGCGGATTGGGTATAGAAAGTGCTTTGTTCCCATTAAATTTCTGGCTTCCTGATGCTCATTCTATGGCTCCGTCTTCCATCAGTGCTGTTCTTTCTGGTCTTGCTATTAATGCCGGGTTGTACGGTTTGCTCCTGTTTTATTTTGTAATAATGGGTACTTTGCTGCCTGTGCTTAATATTTTGTTCGTTGCAGGTATTGTTACAATGCTGGTTGGTGAGTTCTTCGCCTATAGGCAGAATAATTATAAGAGGATGTTAGCTTTTTCAAGTACAGGACAGATGGGGCTTGTTGTTCTGGCTTTTTTCGGCGGTACTGTGTCTTTAATGGTGGCAGGACTTCTTCAACTTATTAATCATATGCTTTCAAAGGTTTTATTGTTCCTTAGTGGCGGATATATACTTAAAAATAGAGATGACTATGATCTTGACGGTTTAAGCGGTGCGTTTTATAAATTTCCAATTGCTGCAATTGGAATTATTATAGGTGCTCTTTCTTTAATGGGTGTGCCTCTAACTTTCGGATTTTATTCTAAAATTAAAATCCTGCTCGGGTTTTCTTCTGCTGGAAATATAACTGTTATTTCATTAATCTTAATTGCAAGTTTTATTGAAGGCGTTTATTTTATTAAGGTTATACAGAAATTATTTAATAAAAGTAATGATAAGAAAGAATTTAAAATACCTTTGCTTGTAAATCTGATTTTTATACTTTTTATTCTTTTGATTCTAATATTGGGTGTTTATCCCCATTTGGGAAATGTGAACGGGTATGTAAAAAATTTGATTAATAGTAGTAAACTAATGAGTGAGGTTCTCAATGTTGTTAAGTAAAATTATTTTCGGTTTATTGATTTCATCGTCTGTTGGACTTGTATTGGGATTGTTTAATAAATATTTAAGACAGATTTTTTATCTGCTTGTTTCCGGTGCAGTTTTGATAGAATTGGTAAGGTTTTATAATGCTTCTTATAATACAACTGTGCAATTTCTTGGGTTTAAGTTTAACTTTGTTTTCGATTCTTTTTCCTTGCTTTTTCTTTTTATTATATGGGGTATAGGTTTTTTTATGTTTTTGTTTTCTTTGCCTCAGATTAAAAATAAAAGTGATAATATATATTATTTTTTGCTGCAGAGTATTTTGATTACAACTTCTGTGCTTGTTATGAGTCGTGATTTTATAGGATTTTTCTTTACATGGGAAGTAATGAGTATAATTACTTTTTTTATTACAGCTATGAATAAGACTTCGAGAAAAGCAGCAATTAAATATTTTGGCTTTAGTTTGTTTGGTGCATATGCTATGTTAATAGGCATACTTGTACTGTATAATAAATTAGGTGCAGTTGATTTTAATACTGTGAGATTAGGAGTAACCGGATTTACCCCGGGATTAAAAGCCGGTGTTTTCTTTTTACTTGGAATTAATTTCTTAATAAAAGGTGCAATTCTTCCGTTTTATGTATGGGCACCTGATCTCTATGAAAAAGCTGAAGATAAATTCAGTCTTTTCCTTTCAGGTGTTCTGTCTAAATTTGCTGTATTCGGTATTGTGCTGTTGTATTATAAACTTTTTTCTATCGAATTAAATCATTATGTAAATTTAATAATTGGATATCTGGCAGTGGCTACTTTTGTTGTAATGAGTTTTGTGGCTGTGTTTCAGACAAGTGCAAAAAGATTATTGGCTTATTCCAGTGTTGCTAATATAGGTTATGCGCTGGCTGCCATAATGCTCGGCGGTAGTCTCGGTTTTTATGGGGGTATGTTTCATATAATTAATCATACAATTTTTAAAGGGCTTCTTTTTCTGATAGTTGCAGGTGTGGTTTATAGAACCGGAACAGATAATCTCGATGAACTTGGAGGCTTGATTAAAAGAATGCCTGTAAGTTTTATTGGTATGCTTATTGCTATTATTGCTGTTGCAGGTGTGCCGCCTATGAACGGATTTGTCTCAAAATGGATGATATATTCTTCTTTGTTTAATAGTGGAGAATTCCTTGCTCTTATTTTAATGCTTGTATCTTCTACAGTGAGTTTTCTGTATGTTTATAGACTTATTCATGGTATTTTCCTTGGTCAGATACAGGATAAACATCTGAAAGTTAAAGAGCTTTCATTGCCTATGATATTACCGGTTATTATATTGTCTCTCGGGACAATGTTTCTTGGTGCATATCCGGGTTATGCTTTGAAATTAATTGATAAAATAGCTGTAATGTTCGGTGTTCAGAATATTCCTTTCTCTCTAACTAAAGTTACAATGCATGCAAGTACACTTGATGCAAGGTTTGTAGCATTTTTATTTATGGGGATTTTTGCTTTTACTTTTATATTTTTTATTCTGCTTTCAAGATCAAGAAGAGTATCTCAGTATGATAATTATAATGCAGGACAGGTTCTGACTCCTGAACAGCCTTATCATTATACTGAAAATTTCTATAAACCGTTTTATAGAACTGTTGATTCCTGGAGTAAATATGATTTTAATAAATTTTATGACACAGTTAAAGGATATCTCAATGATGTTGTTGATGTGTTGAGAAAAATATATTCCGGCGATTTGCAATTTTATCTAATTATTATTATAGGAATGGTTGCTTTATTGCTTGGCTTGTTAATATAATGTTAGAAAAAAGGAGAAGTATAGATATATGGTGGAAAAATTAGCAACATATTTTATGCCGTTAATAGGTTTTGTTATAGGCGGTTTTTTTATAGGTTATGCTCGAAAGTTTACAGCAAGGGTACAGAATCGAATAGGACCACCTATTCAGCAGTTTTTTTATGATGTTGCCAAAACTTTAAGCAAAGTGCGAAATATAAGCCACGGCGGTATGTTTGATGTTTCAGTTATGATGGCTGTTGCAGGTCCTGCTCTTTCAATATATTTTGTGCCTGTATTCGGGTTGAAA
>CAYQNP010000267.1:0-3005 GCA_964418785.1 uncultured Spirochaetia bacterium
ACTTTTACAGACCCTGCAAATCTTTATGAGATAGACTTTGGTGATTATGATAATGACGGTGACCTGGATCTTTTAATAAGCTCCAGCGGCGGGGTAAATAAGATTTTTAAAAATGAAGGTGAAGCATTTGTTCTTGCCTGGAGTTCTGATGAAACTGAGCTCTCACTGGCAGCAAAATGGGTTGATGTTGACAATGACGGTGATCTGGATATTTTCGTCGGGAATGTTTATGGGTATGACAGATTTTATAAAAATATTAACGGCGATTTTAAACCTGATTGGGTAAATAATATTAAAGATGCTACTTATGCTCTTGCAATCGCAGATATTGATAATAATGGTGTAAATGATTTTATTAGTGCCGGGCATTATAGCAGTATTAAAATTTATAAAAATTTAGGTTTAAATTCTGCTAATGATATCCTTCCTAATAACCCTATTCATATGATTTCTATGTCAAATATGGGAGAAACAGCTGCAGGTAATGGAATTTATAAATTTAAATATACTATAGCAGATAATGAATCTGATTTTGCAAAGTTAGTAAAGGTAGAATATTCGGTTGATAAAAAAGCATATAAGTATGCCGATATATCAGGTGATGTTGATAATATTAGTACTTCAAAGACCGGAGAAACTCATTATTTTACATGGGATTCATCTGTCGTATCTCGTGATTTAATTGCAGGGAAAAGTTTAAAACTGAAGATTAATTTTATCTCATATTTCGGGAACAATAACAACCTGGCTGTTAAATCTTCAGGGCCTATTGTTTACAATACATCTTCTTATGTTTATACTTTCAATCTTAATCTGGACGGCTTTCCGCAATGCAAAATTACAACACCTGTTTCTATTAATACGCCTTATGATAAAGTTTCCGGAAAGGTTAATATTTACGGTTATGCTTATGATTATAATCTTGAGAAATATGTTCTTTATTACGGTGAAGGAACCACTCCGTCAACCTGGCACGGAATATGTACAAATTATTATAAAGTGGCTCCTTTTGAGGAGTTAGGAGTCTGGGATACTTCTTTACTCTCAAACGGTGTATATTCTTTAAGAATAGTTGCTTATGATATAACAGGAAAGATTAGAGATTCGTGGAGTAATGTTGTTAATAGAGTCCGTGTGGAAGTTTTTAATAAACCTGCAGCTGCCTCTGAAGTTGAATTTTCTTATCCTACTAATAATCAAAATAATGTTGCTCGAAACACCCCGATTATAATTCGTTTTACGGACAAAATAAATCCTACTACTATTACTCCTGACACTATAAAATTATACGACGGTGATAATTATGTTGATGGTATTATTACATATAATGACTTTGCCAGAAGTATTATTTTTACTCCCAATACTGCTCTGGACGGCTTCAAAGACTATATTGTTTTGGTTGATTCTGAAGTACAGAACATATATGGAGTCCCGCTTGGAAATATATACTCTTTTAAATTTAAAACTCATTCTCTTATTCCCGATAATATAAATTCTGTTGCGCCGTATCCGTCAAAACCTGATACTCCTTTAACAACGGATATTTCAATAAATTATAACAGTGGAGTGCTGTCTGATATTAATTTCACAAACAATTTAGAAGTTTTTCCTGTTGTTCGTACCCCGGCTCCTGCTTTTGAGTTTAAAACTTTTTTGTCAAATTATACTGCTGTTTATTCCAATCAAACCGTTTTACAGGATAATATGATTTATGTGGTTACTCTAAAACCTGAAATTACAGATAATAAAGGTTATTATACTTGGTTTTTTGTTACCAGAGATACTATTGCTCCTGAAATTGATTTTAATAATACTTATCCTGAGCCTGATTCTACCTTTGTTGATATTAATACTAAAATTACTATTAGATTTAATAAATCTATGAATATCAATATGCTTTCTACAAATACTATATTTTTATCAGGAAATAATAAAAAAGTTGATAGTAAAATAACATATTCTGAATCTGAAAAAGAAGTTTATATTACTCCTTTAGCTCCTTTAGTTCAAGATACTGTTTATACAGTATTTGTTTCAAAGGAGTTAAGAGATTTCTGGGGAAAACAACTTGATAAAAATTACCAATGGAATTTTCGCACAGGTGTAGTTATAAATAGGGACGGGGGAAGACTTTCTACTACTGATAATAGATTTATTGTTGTGATTCCACCGCACTCATTAAATAATAATACATCAATACAGATAAAAAAACTGGCTGAAACCGATATTCCAAATATTACCGATAATAAATTGCGAATTGTTCCCGGTTATGCATATAATATGGGTCCTGATGTGAAATTAAATAAACCTGTTACTGTAAAGATTAACTATAATGATAATGATTTAAACGGCTTTAGTGAAAATAAACTGGCTTTATATTTATATCATAATAACAAATGGATGCGTATTGGAGGTACGGTTAATAAAACTGAAAATAGAATATATGGTGTTGTGTATAATATGGGAATAGTTGTTTTAATGGAAGATAGCAATTCATATACAGGAGATTTAAAGAATATTCGAATAGAGTGTCAGCCAAGAGTCTTTGTTCCTGAAGATTTCGAGCAAACAGCTATTTCATTTAGTCTGCCTGAACCGCTTAAATATAGCGTAAAAGTTTTTTCTTTATCCGGCAGGCTTGTTAAAATTTTAGCTGATAATGTTTTAGGAAACTACGGACAAAATGTTTTGTTCTGGGATGGTACTGATTATAACAATGAATTACTGCCTAATAGAATATATTTTGTATCTGTAATTGTATATAATGGAAATAAAATATTTAAAAAAACAAAAACTGTTGTTATTCTCTCAAAGTAATTTTTTTATTGTCAAATAAAAAAAACACATTATATTTTACATTATGAAACATTTTTTTCTATTTCTTTTTATGTTTTTTACATCTGTAAGTATTTATTCTTTTACCATTGATAAGGATACAAAAAATAAACTTACTCAATTGTCTCACGATATTATACTTAATATTAAAGAAAAAAAAATCGAAAAAT
>CAYQNP010000268.1:0-3282 GCA_964418785.1 uncultured Spirochaetia bacterium
AAAATTTTGTTTTATTCAAAGTGCTGAAAATCCTGTTATTCGCTCTTAAATATATTGCATGAGAATTGTAAAAAAATTTATCAGCAATATATCTTAAATCAACATTCATTTTGCTTAATTCTCTGTAAATTCGATTATTCAACTCATCATATCTCTTTACTTCTGATTCTATTAATTTCGTAACGACATTTAATTTTTCAAGTGTTCGCTTTTCAATATCTTCTTCAAATTTTGTAATAAACAGAGAGTCAAAAACATAAAAAATTAAAAGCATTGGTATAACAGAAATTAGAAGGTGAGAAAAAATCAACTTAAAATTAAGTTTATTTAAGTTAGACAAAATAATACCGCTCAACATAGCAAGTAAAACAACCAACACAAAAATAGCAAAAATACCATAATATTTTTTTAGCAATGCGAATATAGTCAGTATCCTGTCATAATTATATACCTCTACTATAACTGAAGAAGTATTAGCAATATTAAAGAAACAGCTGACACCACGATTATTATTTAATGTTTTAAAAACAAAATCACTTTTTTTAATTTCATTAATTATACCATTATTTAATTTCCCGCTTTTTATATTAGCCCCTATACTAACAATACTTTTTTTATAGTTATAAAACACAATTTTACAGTCTTTTATTTTATCCGCATAATTATTTTTAAGATACAAAGTATCATTAGTTTTAAATAAATATTTTTTATTATCAAATAAAATATTTTTCTTTATTTTGTTTCTGACTAAAGTAACACTTAGAAGATTAATAACATCCTGTGTTGGTCCGTCTATTAAAACTATTTTTTTGATTTTTTTTGATCTTTCGGTTTTTATAAAAAAAGTAAGAGAATGAAGATAATCATTTAAAGATGATTCATAAAAATTTCGTGCAATATGAACATAAGATGCTCTTAATTTGTAAGTCGAATTATTCATATCATCAATATTAAATCCTGCTCTCAAATCAATTTTTTGAACAGAATTATCAGTATAAATGATTTTAAGTTCACCTATTTTTGTATTAAACTTTAAACCATTATAAGGAAAGCCGTTATATGTTTCAAGTAGAATAGCAGCATAATCGCTTTTTTTATATATTTTTTTAATCTCTGTAATAACATTATTATGTTTTTTATATTTTTCATATTTCACAGCATTATATGGAATTCCATTATAATCCGTAAATCTGTAATCTTTTCCAATGGGAAAGAAATCATATTTTTCATTTAGAGCAACACCATTTCCAACTATTAAATCTTTGAATGCGTATATAAATTTACTGTTGTCGCTTAATTTATTAAAATCAAACCCGCATTTCACTTTTCCGGAAACAGCAAGGGGTGTAAATTCATTTCCAATTTCTCTTATAATTTTTCCGATTTCCCGTTCTTTTTGTTTTATATATCTTGTCCTGATCTCTATAACAGAATATATTATAATATATATAATAATCATTAGGCCGATTATAATATAAATTATAAATTTCTTTTTTCTAAAATCCAGAGTCAAATAGTATCTGACAAAAACAATAATAATTCCTATAATAATTACAAGAATTAATAATATTATTAAGAGGATTGAAAAAATTTTTCCGATTTTTTTTAACAAATTACTCCAGAAACTGCTTACAGGGCGTTCTCCTACAAATTTCAGCAAAGACATTTGTGAAGCATCTATCCAATCATTGTATGGCTTAAAAAACACAAAATACGGATTAGTCCCATTATCATTATCAATATCATTAAAGGCGAAATTTATACCTATTGGTTCATTTTTATAAAAAATATTTTTATTTAAAAATTGATTAAAAGGTATAGCCAGCTCTATAATATATCCGGTTTTAGTAAGTTTTGCAGATTTTTTTACATTATTGAAAAAAATCTTATCCGGCTGTAATATTCTAAATGTGCATTCTTGATAATATTTATCAGGAGGTGCGATTGCAATCTGATAAAAATTATAATCATTTCCTCCTGCATTCCCAAAATTATGGCCTTCTCTTGTATCTAAAAATAATTCTATCCCGTCACCATTCCATATCCCGTTATATCTATATCTATTCTCGACATAGTCATCAGTAACAATAAATAAGAAATAGATATTTTTTTTATCATATTTACTGTAGATTTTAACACTAAAATCTTTCGGTCCTTTCCATGATGACTTATCAAGAAAAATATCGTCCTTATCTTTCAACTCTATGTAATGGGAATTTTGCCAATCATTTGTATTTCCGTCTACATTGATTTTATGAGAAGTATAATAAGTCTTAAAAACTACAGGCTTTTTTAACGGGAAAAAAGGATTATCTGTTAAATATATTTTATAAATAATAATATCATTATTTACAGTTTTAATTTTAACAATATGTTTACCTTTTGTTAAATAATGCTGAAAACCGCCTCTAAATCTGCTTTTAAGTATATTTTTTTTATTAAACCCCAGCCAGACATCAGATTCATCATCAACCTGATAATAGAGTTCGAATGCAGGAACTTTTGAATTGCTTAAAACAGACAGTTTAATCCATACATAATAATACCCGGAATGAGGGACATTTACTTCGTAAAAAACATTAGCAGAAGAATCTTTATCCTTTATTCTTGTAATAACAGCATTATTGGAAACAACTGCGCCAATAGTCTTTTTTTTAATGATATCCGAACTGCTTATAGTTGTTGAAGCATTAAGATTATTAAAAACAATAAGCAAAGTAAAAAAAATTGCAAACACCCCGTTTTTCATAGTATTCCCTCTCAAAATTTTAATAATATAAATATATATGTTTTTATTTATCTGTCAAGAGAATAATTCATCTTTACTATTTTATACAGCATTAATAATAATATGCATCCCTATTAAAGATATAACAAATACAAATAATTCTTTAAGTCTCTGCTCATTAATATAACGGGACATAACAGGGCCGAGCTGACCGCCAATAATAACACCGGGCACAGCAAACATAAGCAAACCAAAATTAATTTTAGTTCCAATAGCAATATGAGTTAAAGAAGCAAAGAAAACAACAAAGAACATAATAAAAATCGCAGTAGCCACTGAATTACGCATCTTAATTTTTAATTTTGAATGAAAAATAGGAACAAGAAAATCACCGATACCAATAGAAAGAAGACCGGATATAGTAGAAAGTAAAAAAGGGAGCCATGATATTTTAAAAATATCTTTTAAATCTGCCTTCTCCTTACTGGTCTTATATTCAGATCCGCTTACAACAAAAAGTAAACCTATAGCAAAAGTGACAAGTCCGAGTATAA
>CAYQNP010000269.1:0-4515 GCA_964418785.1 uncultured Spirochaetia bacterium
CTAATAATTTTAAAATTCTAAAAGTTTTTTGGGAATTTCTGCTGGAAGGTTCATTTGTAAAAAAAGTTAAATCAGTGTTGTTTACAGTTAAAGCAGAGGGATATTTTGTTGATTTTTTCATATTATATAAATATTGATTTCAAATAGTATGTCAACAAATTTTTAATTCCCTCTGAGATTCACCAAATTAGGGACGGGGGATGATTTTATGTATCCACATAGCAAATAAAAAGTTAATAAAGTTTTGCACCGTCCCTGTTTTTAATCAAGGGCTGAGACAGAAAGATATCTTTCTCCTGTATCAGGTAATATCACAACTATTGTTTTTCCAGAATATTTTTTTGCTGTTTCTACAGCAGCCCACATAGCAGCACCGGAAGATATTCCAGCAAATATACCTTCTTCACGGGCAAGCAGTTTCGCTGTTTCAAAAGCATCTTCATCTTTTACAGTTATGACTTCATCTATAACTTCTGTATCTAAAATTTCCGGGATAAATCCGGCTCCTATTCCCTGAATCTTATGACTTCCTGCAGATTGACCGCTTAGTACTGCTGAGTTTAATGGTTCAACCCCTATTATTTTTACATCCTGTTTCTTCTGTTTTAATATTTGTCCAACACCTGTTATTGTACCGCCTGTACCGATGCCGGAAACAAAAATATCTATGTTTCCTTCCGTATCTTTCCATATTTCTTCTGCTGTTGTTTTTCTGTGTATTTCAGGATTTGCACCATTTTTAAACTGCTGTAATATATAAGAATTCTTTATCTTATTTTTTAATTCTTCTGCTTTTTTAATAGCACCGGTCATTCCTTCAGAACCAGGCGTTAAAACTATTTCAGCCCCAAGACGCTTTAATAAACTTCTCCGTTCAAGCGACATTGTATCAGGCATTGTTAAAATCAATCTATACCCTTTTACTGCAGATACCATTGCAAGCCCTATACCTGTATTTCCTGAAGTCGGCTCAATAAGAGTATCCCCGGGTTTAATTTCCCCTTTATCTTCTGCATCTGTAATCATTGCATAAGCTATTCTGTCTTTTACAGATGACATTGGATTAAAACTTTCTACTTTTGCCAGGATAACAGAATCAGACTCGTTTAATTTATTAATCTTTACTAACGGTGTATTCCCTATTGCTTCAAGGATATTATTATAATACTTCATACAGACCTCCTAAATATCACTGTTTTAGTGATAATACTATACGTATAAAATCCAGAGTCAAGAAAAAAAAATTGTTTTAAGCGTTTTTTAATTCTTCAAGAAGCTCCTCTGTTGCTCTAAGCATATGTAATTCTTCATTTGTTCGTGCCATATAAACATTCAATTTATTTATACCGACAGCTATTTTACAATATCCTTTTTTCTCAAGATCATTTTTATTATAATTTAAAATTTTAAAATTAAAAAAACTCATTTCTTTTAAAGTATCAACGATTAAAGTATCAGCATTTTCTCCGATTCCACCGGTAAATATAATTTTATTTTCACCTGAAGGGTTTGAAGGGAGATGACCAATATACGAATTTAAATATTTTTTAATACTTTCTTTCCATATATCAATAGCAAGTTGATACCTGCCGTCAGTATCATTACCTGCTTTAATTTCTGCAAGTATTTTATCCATAGCATTAGTTCCGGTCATACCAAGCAAACCGGATTTTTTATTTAACAGATTATCAGCATCATGGGGAGCAGATTCAATTTTTTGTAATTTTCCGAGCATAGCCTCAGCGTTTAATTCTGCTGCTTCAATCAATTTTTGTCTTATTTCGCTATCATGTTCATTCTTAGCCTGAATTAATCCGTCAACAATGGCGGTACCAACCATAGTAGGCAAGGACTGTTTAATTAAGGCATTAACGAGCATAATAGCAATAGCAGGGTCTATATCACCTGCTCTTGTACCCATAATAAGTCCTTCAAGGGGAGTGAAACCCATAGAAGTTGTTTTAATTTTTCCGTCAACAATAACAGCAGCACTACTTCCGTTTCCGAGGTGCATAATTACACCATTTGACACTTTATAAGTTTTTCTGATATACTCATAAGAACTACCGTGGAAACCGAAGCGTCTTATATTAATATCGGAGCCAACGACTTCTTTCAGCAATTTTCTTGCTTCAGGGCCTATTGCATAAGTATAATTTTTCTGTTCCATATCATGGACATGCGGAGCAGTATCCGGGATAACAGACATAGGCGGGATTTTAACATTTGTTTCATTATTCCATATAAACGCATATATTTCTTTAAAATTTTCCAGATCAGGAGTTATTTCCGGAAAACCATCTATTCCCTGCTGTTCATAAAATATTTTATATATTGCGAGAATTCCTATTAAATTAGCCGGGTTATGCAGAGGAGCAGCCGGTATTAATTCATAAATCTGATCTAATGTTTTAACAGTAATTAAAGCAGGCTTTACTATTTCTTCGCCGCCGTGAACAAGTCTGTGAGCAACATAATCTATCTGAAAATTTTTATATACTTTACCGATTTTCGCAATAGCATCAGATAAAGTCTGATAATGATTCATAAATTCATCTTTTCTTTTTTTATCTTCTATTTTTTCTCCGCGAATTCTCAAATGCCGAACCGCATTTTCTGTTCCGATTTTCTGGTAATTAAAAGCAAACAGCTCTTCATTCTTCTCAGAATAAACATTTACTTTTAAAGATGAAGAACCTGTATTTATAATAAGTTTAATCTTCTGCATAGCTGATCCCTGAGCTATACTACTTACAGATTTTTTTTGTTTTAATGATTCCTTTTTCTTTGCAACAGATTTTACTTTTGTTTTACTTTTTTCCATCCTTTTCTCCTTGCATATTATAATATAAACACATTTACAGGACAAGATACATTTATCTTCTTTATATTTAATTTAGTAATTATTAACCTGTTGTCAAATTTTTTTTATCATTTTCAGAAATTCCCAAAAATAATTTTGCTTGAAATTTTTACGCCAATCTGAGCTAAAAAAGGCAAAAAGAGAAAAGGGAAAGTGTTGACTTTACTAATTTCAAAACTCTAAAAGTTTTTTGGGAATTTTTGTAATAAATTTTTCATTAATTCTCATTAGAAGGTATATTTTATTTTTTCATACAAATCCGTTGTTTTTACGATATTCAATAACCTGATCGGCTAACTTTTTAAATCTTGAATGTGAATATTGAAAAAACTCTTTCCAGGCTGGGCAGAAATAACTTATACTTTTAGGGCTTCTATTTTGAAAAATTCTAAATTTCGTACAATCGCCATAACACATATTAAACCATTTACAATTTCTGCATTTATCGTTCACTTCTGTTTTCATTTTTACAAACTTCAAATACTTTTCACTTTTTCTTATATCTTCATAGTCATCGGAAACAATATTCCCTATAGTCCATTCTTTATAAACAAAAAAATCACAGGGGAATACATCTCCGTTATGTTCTATAACAAGATAACTGTTACATTCTTTCATAAAGGGACATATAAGCTGAATACCATCTACATAATAAGAGAGTATAGAATCAAAAGTTCTAATCGACACTTCCGGGAAACCTCGTTCATACCATATATCGAATAAATCTTTTAAAAATTTTAGATAATGTGCAGGTTTAATAGTAAAATCTCTTATTTTATTTGTAGTTTCATCAACTTCAAGAGTAGGGATGAACTGTAAAAATCTGAAGCCGTTTTTAATAAAAAAATCATACATAATTTCAGCTTTATCATAATTATACTCAGTCAATACAGTTAAAATATTAAATTCCACATTATGCTTAATCAACTTATCAGCAGCATTCATAACTGCTTTAAAAGAGCCTTTATTTGAGTAATCGACTCTATAAAAATCATGTATTTCCTGTGGTCCGTCAAGGCTCAAACCAACAAGAAATTTATATTCATTCAGGAAATCACCCCAATTATCATCGATTAAAACGCCATTAGTCTGCAAGGAATTACTTACTATTTGACCTGTTGTACCGTATTCCATCTGATATTTTACTATTTTTTCAAAGAAATCCAGGCCCGCAACAGTAGGCTCGCCGCCCTGCCAGCCAAAAGCATTTTCACGAAATCCTAATCCTAAATATTTAGAAATCATATTTCTAAGTACTTCATCCGACATAAGATAATTATCTTTTTTTTCAAATACATTTATTGCTCTTTTGTAAAAACAGTATTTACAATCAAGATTACAAACAGCACTTACAGGTTTTATAAGTAATGTAAAATAATTCATTATTACTCCATTATATTTTATTTTGAATCACCTTTTTCTTTCCCCACACTTTTTTTACCTTCTTCTATTCCCTTTTCAAACTCTGTTTTTGCCTTACCAATTGAACGGGCGAGTTTTGGAATTGCAGAAGCACCAAATAATACAACCACAACTAAAACTATTAATATTAATTCTGTAGTACCAATCATATTTATTTACCTCCTTTACTTTTCTTTACATTCTTTTTCTTTGTATTACTATTACTCTTTGAAATATTTTTTTTTCGTTTT
>CAYQNP010000270.1:0-6075 GCA_964418785.1 uncultured Spirochaetia bacterium
AACAAGAGAACTTTTTATAAATGTATAATGAGGGATAAAAACAAATACAACTGCAACCAGAGCTGAGAGGAGAAAAATAAAATCTACATCTTTCAGAAAAATAAATCTGTCTTCGTATTTATGTCTAACTTTAAATATAATACTATAAAAAATCAGCAATACATAATTAAAAACGAACAAAGGATATCCCAAACCTATATAAAGAACAAACAGTAACAAAAAATACTTAAAGGATCTTTCGAGTTTAATAATATCAAGTAAAATAAGAACAACCCACGCAACAGCAGTTATAATAGAACCGAACATAATATTAATGGAAGATATTCTAATGTGAAAATCAATGAGATTCACTAAAATCAAACCCGGAATACCTAAAAAAGCTAAAGAAAAATAATTACTGAAATTATACAGCTTTATATTTTGAACAATAGAAAGAAGAGCGGCACCGAGGAAAAGAAAAAGCACTTCCTGTTTTGTAATAAAACCGGAAAAGAAATAAAAATAAACCGAACCAAGCAGAAACATTAAAATAAAAAAGAAATATATTATACTGATATTTATATTATATGAAAAAATGCGTTTATATTGTTTAATTACAGAAGATACAGAAACTGCTAATGTTTCAATTGTAAGTATAGACAGAAAAATTACGCCAAAGAATTTAACCGGGAAAAATATTGAATAAACAGCCAGTATAATAAAAGTTAACCGCAATTTTTCAAATCTGTTTTTAAGACTTTTAAAATTAAAATATATTAACAGTTCATTAATAAGAAAAATAAAAACAGAATATGCTATTACTGTATTTTTATCAAAAAACTTAAAAGCAAAAGACACAATTCCTACCAGAACAGCATACAAATTGTAAAATTTAAAAATTTCTTTAGATATTAATTTCAAGACCTTCATAAGCAGCTATAATCTCCATATTAGATTCAGGACTTATTGCTTTTAAATAACTATAAGCCTTTTCAACAGTATTAGTTATAAAATCATCACTATAAGTAGGATCGTGATGAAATAAAACAAGTTTTTTTGCGTTCACTTTTAAACCTATATCCACAGCCACCATTGTAGAACTATGTCCCCAACTGATTTTTTTTATATACTCTTCAGGGGTATACTGAGCATCAAATATAAGCACATCAGGATTAAGCCATTTATTTCCCACTTCTAAAATAAACCTTTCGTCAATCTTATAAAATTCAGTATCAGTAGCATATATTACAGACTTGTCTTTTGAAATAATATTATACGCATAAGAATCACCGGGATGATTTAATTTAGTAATTTTTATATTTGTGTGTGCACTTAAACGATATGCCTTTTCAACATCTAATACCTGAAAACCTATTTTAGACGGCAGATTTTTCAACTCAACCGGGAAAAAATCATACTGCTGTTGAGTAATCAATCTTTCTTTTAAGTTTTTAAAAGGAGAATGAAAAACCAGAGTAAAATCTTTCATATAAGCCGGTACAAAAAACGGAAATCCCTGTATATGATCCCAATGTGTATGACTCAGAAAAATATTTAATGTTTTATTAACCTTAAAATAATCACTGCTTAAAATATAATATCCAAGATCCCGTATCCCTGAGCCCATATCTAAAATCAAGAAATTATCATCGTCATCCAGAACACTTACACAGGGAGTATTACCTCCATAAGTACCATAGATACTGATAGGAAGTTTATCTAAAAATTTATCAATTTTATCTTCAGTATCAAGGTTTACACCTTTGGCAAGGATCAAACTTTTTCTTATTTTATTTTTTATCTCATTAGTAGAAATCGGAGTCGGCAAAGAACCTCGTACACCCCAGAATTTTATTTTCATATAACTGCTTTCTCAATTTTCATATTTGCTCTAAAATAATGGAATAGTTTCATATGTCAAGTCAAATTTATTCTCTTTAACAAATAAAAACTATAGTATTTCGCGAAGAACCTCAACAGCAAAATCAATATTTTCTTTTACTATAATTAAGGGTGGGAGAAAACGAAGAACATTATCGTGAGCGCAGTTAATAATAAGTTTTCTTTTTAGAGCTGCGAGTACATACTCCGAGCATCCTTTATTTAATTCAAGCCCTATCATTAAACCTTTTCCCTTTATTCTTTTAATAACCTTTTTTTCAGAAGCAAGTATTCTTAATTTATCAAAAAAATATTCAGATAAAGCATTAACTTTCTCCAGGAATTTATTATCACTAATAATATCAACCACTTTTTCTGCAACAGAAGATACAAGGTATCCGCCGCCAAAGGTAGAAGCATGCATTCCGTATGAAAGATACTTTGCAAATTTATTTTTTACAATCATCAGTCCCATTGGTAATCCGTTTGCTATTGCTTTTGCAACAGTTATAACATCAGGTAAAATTTTATAATGCTGGAAAGCGAACATTTTACCTGTTCTGCCCATACCGGTTTGAATCTCATCTGCAATAAATAAGATATCCCTTTCTTTACACACCTGTACAATATTTTTTACGAAATTTCTGTCTAAAGGTTCAACACCGCCTTCACCCTGAATAAATTCAATCATTACTGCAGCAGTTTTATCTGAGACAGTTTTATTAAAAGATTTAATATTATTAGGTTCAACATATTTAAAACTCTTTATTTTAGGTTCAAACCCTTTCTGATATTTTGTTTGACCTGTAGCAAATACAGTTGCAAGTGTACGGCCGTGAAAAGAATTTTTCAAAGTAATAATTTCAGATTTTTTTTCTGCAAAAGAATTGCCATACGCCCGGGCTAATTTAACAGCAGCCTCATTGGCTTCTGCTCCGCTGTTTGCAAAAAAAACTTTTCCCCTGTTTGTGAGCATAGATATTTTTTCAGCAAGTCTTATCTGCGGATAAGTGTAAAAAAGGTTTGAAGTATGAATTAATTTCCCTGATGAATCAGCAATTACTTTATTTAAGATTTTATTATTATATCCTAAATTATTAACAGCAATGCCGGCCAGAAAATCAAGATATTTATTCCCTTCAGCATCCCATACCCATACCCCATCACCTTTTACGAGTTCAACAGGATATCGTTTATATGTCTGAAGTATATACTTTTTTTCTTTTTGTACTATAAGTTTATTCATAATTTATATTACGAAAAAGGCGGAGAATAAACTCCGCCTTTTTGAAATTTATGCAACTTTATTAAAACATTTTTTAAGATGTTTTTCAGACGGAGGCTGTGTAAAATATGAAACAGCAATAGTAAAAATAATTGCTATAGGTAAAGCAATTAAAATAGGATCAACATAAACAAACTTAGTACCAATAGCAAGGGAGTCAACGCCGAAAATAGCTTTAGAAAGGCCCAATGCTTTTGATTCTTTAATATGAACGAAGAAAAGCCAGAAAGCACTTGTAATAGTCCCGCTCCAGAATCCGGCTAAAGCTCCTGCTCTTGTAATTCTTTTAGAATAAAGTGCTCCTATATATATAGGCAGAAATGCAGCAGCACAAAGTCCGAAAAATATAGCTGTTCCTCTTGCTATAACTTCAGTACCTTTAGGAAACCATTTAGGCAAACCGTAAGCAAGGAACAGACTGACTATAATTGTTATCAAGATTCCGATTTTAGTAATAATAACGGATTTACCTTTTTTTCCGAGTGCTTTTTCATAAAAATCACGACCGAGAGATGTACCCATAGTATGAAACTGAGAACTTAGCGTTGACATAGCCGCAGATAATAAAGTAACTAAGAAAAGAGCAGTAAACCATTTAGGCATAGCGGAATTTATATATAACGGGATAATTTTTCCCACATTTTTATCTGCAGCAAGTAAAGAAATTTTACCGAAATCGGGATGATTATAAAAATATACATTAGAAAGAGCGCCCACAACAAAAGCAACACCAGTCATCATAAGAATAAAAATTCCTCCTACAAGGACAGCTCTATTAAGTTCTTTATTTGTTTCAACGGTCATAAAACGGACAACGAGCTGTGGCTGAGCGAGAACACCGATTCCGACACCAAGAATAAGGGTACTTACGAGCTGCCACCAGAATACAGAGCCGAGGACAGGGAATTTTGTCCAGCCCTGATGCCCTGCTTTTCCGAAAATTTTCACAGCTTCAGGAGCAAGAGCTTCCAGAGATTTATGAGCCTGTGTTACTCCGCCTAATTTAGAATAAGTGAAAATTAAAAGGAAAAGCATTCCAATAAACATCAAAGACCCCTGAAAAGCGTCTGTATACATAACACCTTTAAGCCCGCCCATTATAACATATAATGCTATAATAGTAGTAAAGAAAAAGAGTGCGGCTTCATAATTTATATTTAAAGTCTGAGCAATAAAATGTGAAGCACCTATTAAAACAACACCTGCATATAAAGGCATACCGACAAAGATCAAAATACCGGCTGAGCCCTGTAAAAATTTTGACTGAAATCTTTCACCAAGTAATTCCGGGAAAGTATGCGCATTAAGATTATGCCCCATCTGTCTTGTCCTTTTCCCAAAGAAAATAAAAGCAATTAAAATACCCACAAAAATATTAAGAAAAGTAAGCCATAAAAGACTTAATCCAAAAATACTTGCAACACCGCCAAACCCTACAATAGCAGAAGTACTGATAAAAGTAGCACCATACGATATAGCCATAATATAAGGATGAATAGAACGACCGCCTACCATATAATCTGATACTGATTTCGTTCCCTTATACCCGAGATACCCCAGATATGCAATAATAGCAAGATAAACAATAACAATTAAAGATAACATAAAAGCACTCATAATAACAAATCCTCCTTATTTGAATTATAATTCATCAAGAATCTTTTTTTCTGTTTTAGACCATTTTCTCTCTTCTGCAATCTCTTCATCTTCATAGACATCACTTTTATTCCAGTTCAAAACTCCGTAAACAACACAAGCAAGCGAGCTTAATAAAGTAAGTATAATACCGAGATTAACCCAAAAACCGCTTAAACCTAACATAAGGAACCTCCATTTATATAATATAAAAAATATTACACATTAAAGTTAAACATTCAGTGTCTCAATTTAATGAATTACCGAAAAATCTGTTTCCCCTTATTTGCAGCAACAATGCACGGAAAATTTTCAACTTCCAGCTTATACACAGCTTCAGGGCCAAGATTTTTATAAGCAACAATAGAAGCATCTTTAATAAAAGTAGTAAGATATGCACCTGCACCGCCTACAGCCATAAGATAGGCTATATTATGTTTTTTTAAAGCCGATAAAAACGAAGCAGAGATTTTTCCCTTTCCTATAATAGCTTTTACACCAAGTTTAGAAAGCAACGATACATACGGTTCCATTCTCTGAGTAGTAGTTGGTCCGCAGGAGCCGATCAATCTTTTTTTAGGCGCAGGAGAAGGTCCACAGAGATAAATTATAGAATTTTTTAAACTGTTAACAAGATTTTTTTTCTTTTTCAATTCATCTTTAAGAACATTGAAAGTAGCGTCTCTGGCAGTATAGATAGTACCGTTGATAGCCACACGAGCCCCTAATTCAAGACGATTTATATTTGAAGTTGAAACAGGAGTTTCTAAAATAACTTCTTTCATAATTAAATTTATCTCCTAAATTACAATCTTCACCACTCTTGTAGAATGACAATTTAAATTTACAGCTATAGGAAGGCTCGCAATATGAGTGGGCTTTGATTCAATAAAAACCCCAAGTGCAGTCACCTTACCACCTACAGCCTGAGGTCCTATTCCAAGTTTATTAATACTCTGTAAAATTTCTTCTTCTAATTTCCCATAAAATTCATTTTTATTTCGTGAACCGATTTTTCTTACCAGGGCATGTTTTGCAAGTAAAGCAGCCACATCCATAGTACCGCCGAGACCTATACCAACTATAACCGGCGGACAGGCTCTTGCTGCATTTTCCTTAACCCAATTTACAACTATATCTTTAATAACATTTTTATCTGCCATATCAGGAGTAAGCATCTTCACCATAGATGCATTCTCTGCTCCTGCTCCTTTCTCCATTATATGTATCTTAACCCTGTCACCGCGAACAAGTTCAAAATGTACAAACCCGGGAGTATTATCTCCTGTATTCTT
>CAYQNP010000271.1:0-14858 GCA_964418785.1 uncultured Spirochaetia bacterium
AACTAAATATTTTAAAGAGTATGAATCAGTATTGAATAAAGTTACAGGCAAAATTGAGGATATGGATAAGTCTGTTGTGAATATAAAGGATAATTTAATTAAACAGAGTAATGACCTGCTTACAAAAGCAAAAAATGAGTACAATAAATATTTTGAAAAATTAAAAAATTATGATGTAAAAATACAGGAGAATCAGCAGAGTTTTAAGATAAATGTACAGAAACATCTTGATAGTTTGACCAAAAATATAAATTCGCTTGAAGCTAAATTTAATGATATTAGAAAGCGACATATTGAAACAATAAATAAAGATATAACTGTATTTAGGAGCGATATAAATAAGATAAAAAAACATTATTCCGGTCTTGAAAAGGAACTTCTTTCTCAGACTAATAATAAACTTAAAGTCGTAGATAAAAAAATAGATGATTTTGAACGACTGCTTGCTCAGAAAGAATCTAAAATGATTGAAGTCGCGAAACTTAGATTGAATGATATTAATTCAAGTGTAAAACTTATTGAACGCAATGTTACGGAACTTGAAAATAAAATCCTGGATAAAACCAGAATTAAACTTGAAACTTTTAATAAAAATATTGATATGAAAATTAATGCGGCAGAAGAACGAATTGTTGCCTTTGAAGAAAAACTTATAGAACAAATTAACAATGAAATAAAAGGTATCAATTCTAAAATTAATGCTGTATCAAGTAATGTCTCTGATAAAGAAAAAATGATGCTTGAGAGAATTAAAATAAATATAGATGAATTGGCCGGTAAAATAAATCAATTTAATGAAAATATTAAGTTAAAAGAAAAAGATATTAACAGCTCTATAGAAGAATCAATGAAAGATCTGAATGCTTCTATTTCCGGAATTGAGACTAAAATAGTTGCTCTTGACGAAAAAGTAGAGGAAAAAACACGACTTAAATTGGATATTTTTGATAAATCTTTGTCAAAAAAATTGTCTGCTCTTGAAGAGTATGTTCATACTGTAGAACAGAAAATGTTGAAAAATTTAAAATCTGATATTAATGAAGTATCTTCTAAACTTAATTCTATTACTAATTCTTTACAATTAAAAGAAGAAGATATAATGATGCATTTTAATAACAATTTGAAAGAGATAAATGCTACTTTTAAAGAACTTAATAAAAAGTTTAGCGTCGTAGAAAACAGTTTGCTTGAAAATAGTAAGATGCGTATCTCTAAATTAAATTCAGAGTTTAATAAAAAACTCGGAACATATAACAGTAAACTTGATTCAATGATTACAGGCTTTAACAAATTACTCAAAGAAAAAGAAAATGCAGTTAAAAAATTGGTTTCTAATCTTAAAGATGATGTTGCTTCGGAAGAAAAGAAATTATTATCAGCTTATAATAACAGATTAGAAAAATTTCAGCAGTTTGTTAATAATATAGAAGTAAAAAATAAACAGGAACAGCAAAAATTATTTGATAATATAAAATCTATTGCTCAAAATTTTGAAAAACAGGTGATAGACCTGGCTAATACTTTCGAGTCTAATGTTGCTGATAAAGAAAGTACTCTAATACAGAATACAAATGATAAAATTTCTAAAATAAACCATAAAATTGAACAACTGGAAAACAGACTCGTTATTGAAGGGAATAAACTCCTTAAAGAGCAGTTTGATAAAATAGAGAATATATCAAGCAGAATTAAAAAAATACAACAGCAGATTGAAGATTTTTATAAACAGAGTAAAATTTTTAATGATATAGAAAAATTAAAAACTACTCTGGAAAATGATTTGAATAATATTGAGTCCCGTATTTCTAAATTAAAAAAAGAACGACAGTATTTTTCTAAAGTTGAAAAAGATATGGTGGATATTAGAAAGTATATAAATACTGTTAAAGGCTCTATTAATGATTTAAAAAATCGGGAAAAAATTATTGATAAAATTTCCGACAGACTCTCTTCACTTGATAAAACTATGAAAGAAGTAGATATTAAACTCGAAAAAATAAATAAGGAGCGGGGTTTTGTTAAAGATATAGAAGAAAAGTTAAATTCTGCTGTAAGTGTTTATAAGAAACTTGACGGCGATATAAAAAATCTTAATAAAAGCGAAGCTGAAGTTCGTTCTATTATGAATACTATTAATCTTGCTAATAACAGACTTGAACAGATTAATAAGCGATTTAGTGTGTATGATAATGATATGGAAAAACTTAATAGGAAGAATGAACGACTGGCGAATTACATTAAAGGTGTTGAGGAGAAAGTGCTTAAGGTATCCAGAGATGAAACCAAGATTACGGATGTGCTTTCTAAATTTGAAGAACTTGAAGAATTGGGTACTGATATTGAAGAGAGAGGAAAACAGATTAAGACAATGCGCGAATGGATTATTAAACAGCAGACAGATTTGCAGCAGTTAATTAAAGATGCTGATGCTAAAATTTCACACTTTACTGATATGCTTACTCATATCGAAAGTAATAAAACATCCTCTGCTCCTGTTGATATATCAAATATCGATAACTCTAAAACAAAAAATATACTTAGACTTTATAATCTTGGCTGGAAAACTTCTGATATCGCCAGAAGTGTGGGTGTAAGTGAGGCTGAAGTTGAATTTATTATTAGAATGAAATCTTAAATTACAGGTTTTTCTGTATGGGAAAAAAGAAGAAAAAAAAGAAATTTAAGAAAATAATAGAGAAAGTGGAAACACTTAACTCTGCTGATGCACCATTAGAAAGTAATCCTGCTCCTGCATCTGAAAATAATACACCTGATTCTGAGGAACATATCTTTGACCCTGATAAAATAGAAAAAATTTTATTTGTCGCTGTTGTTCTGTTCTCTCTTTTTGTTTTATTTGTCCCTGCTAAATGGCTGAATGAAATTTCTATTTGGTTTAATAATATTCTGCCGTAAAAAAAATGAAAAATTACTACGAAGTTCTTAATATACCTATAGATGCATCTCTTGATAAAATAAAAAAAATGTATAGAAAACTTGTTAAAAAATATCACCCTGATGTCAATAAGTCGGCTTCTGATATGTTTCATCTTATAACTGAAGCTTATTCTGTTCTGTCTGATAGTGAAAAACGAATTGAGTATAATAAAAAACTTCTTAAGTTAAAATTGGAGAAAAAGAATACAGATAAGCGTGTGCCTAAAGTTAAAGTTATCTATTCCAGATCACTTGGGGAACTTGCTAAACGAGGTTTCTTCTTATCTTCTATCCCTAAAAAATATCGTAAAAAGGCTGATATTAAGTATGATGTAGAAGTTATTATGGATTATAACGATTATAAAAAGAGTAAAATTATAAGTATCACTGTTCCTATTAAAATCCCCTGCCCGGAATGTAACGGAACAGATCTCTATTGCCATCTCTGTGACGGAAAAGGATATCTTGTGCGTTCGAAAAAACTTAATATACTGTTGCCAGATACTTTCAGTTCCGGAGAAATTTTTGAAATAGACTTACAGAAAATTCGTAAACAGGATATGATTGTTTTTCGTGCTAATAAGTTAAGATTAAAAATAATATTCTCTAATTATAATAATAATGTAAAAAAACTTACTTCTTAAGTTCTCTTTCTGGCTTTTACTATTACCGGTTTTTTCCCTGTTCTGCTGTTTTTAAATGCTTTTAATATCTCTTCTGCTTCTTTAAACGGTACTGTAATAAATGAAAAAGTGTCCAGTATACGAATATCTTCTATCTTTTCTCCTTCTACTTCTGTTTTCTTTTGAATGAAAGATATTAATTTGCCCGGTGTCATTCCGTCTTTTTTTCCTTTTGCGATAAATAACCGCGTGTTCCCTGTTTCATCTATATATGATTTCTCTTCAAATTGAGTCTTGTGGGAAAGATAGAGTAGTGCAGATATTATATCTGCAGCATCGTTGTTTTTGAGTAACTTTTGTGCAAATGAACGGATGTTCTCTATTTTTTCTGTTTTAGGAATAGTTTCTTCAATAAGTTTTTGTAATTTTTTATTCTTTATTTTGATTATCTCTTTAATGTCAGGCAGTATCTCTTTCCTTATTTTGGTTTTTGTTAATTTCCCTATATAAAATATATGCCTGTATTCAGAAGGCGTTACAAATGTAATAGCAGTACCTTTTTTCCCTGCTCGTCCTGTTCTGCCTATTCTGTGTATATAACTTTCAGGATCCTGCGGCAAATCATAATTTATTACATGCGTCAGGTTTATTATGTCAATTCCTCTGGATGCTACATCTGTTGCAACAAGTATGTTTGTTCTCTTTGTCTTGAATCTTGATAAGATTTTTTCTCGTCTCGGCTGTGATATGTCGCCATGTAGTCCGTCTGCATTGTATCCGCGCTCTATTAATTTTTTGCTTATTCTGTCTACTTCTAATTTCGTACGGCAGAAAACAAGTCCGTAAAATTCCGGCTCTGTGTCTATTATCCTTGTGAGAGCTTCAAATTTGTCGTTCTTCTTTACTTCAAAATATATTTGCTCTGTGTCTGATGCTGTTAACTGCTTCTTTTCTATCTTTATTATCTTATATTCCCGCATATATCTTTTCGCAAGGTTTAAAATTTTGTTGGGCATTGTTGCTGAAAAAAACAGTGTCCGTTTTTCCGCAGGAGTGTGTTCCAGTATCTCTTTTATATCATCTATAAACCCCATATTCAGCATCTCATCTGCTTCGTCAAGTATGAAAAATGATATTCTGCTGATGTCTAATCTCTTTCTCTTGATAAGGTCTATTATCCTGCCCGGGGTCCCAACTGCTATGTGTAACCCCTGTTGTAGTTTTTTTATCTGAAGTTCTATTGATTGCCCTCCGTAAATGGGAGTTATCTTAATTCGTTTCCCGCCTTTCAGCGCATTTAGTTCTTCTGATACCTGAATGGCTAACTCTCGAGTCGGCGTTAATATAATTGCCTGGATGTGATTGTGCCGAGGATTCAGCATCTCAAGTACAGGCAGTCCGAATGCTGCTGTTTTCCCCGTGCCTGTCTGCGCCTGACCTATTATATCTTTTGTGCTGTTTAATAATATAGGTATGCATTTCTCCTGTATCGGCGTGGGTTCTTCAAATCCTCGCTTGCTTAGTGTTGTTAATGCGGCTTCTGATAAGCCTAATTCTTTAAATTTTTTCATATTGTCCTTCTTTTATTTTATTCTGGAGCACAGCCTATTCTATTTCTCGCATACTTCATATATAAATTGCTCTATTAATATGTTTTTCGGTATCTCTGATGTGGACTTCAGTCTCTTGTCATAATTGTATAAGAGAGATATTATGTGCTGTAGCTTTTGTAATGTGTATTTATTTAAATGCGGTATTAGTTTGTGATAATGAAAACGATTTATCTTAAGACGCTTCATTATTTCATTGTCTGTCTCACCCCGGGTTCTTAAGTATTTTATGTTCCATATCTTCTGAAGTGTGTTGCTTAACATATAAAATATTCCGGGTATTGATTCCCCCGATAAAAATAACCGCCTGAAAATTTTTATGGAGTTTCTTATGTCCCGCTGTAATAAAACATCTGATAGTAAAAATATATTGTAGTTTTTTGTATCTCCTGTTATGTATTCTACATCTGCTTCTGTTATCTCCTTCTTGCCTTCAGTAAAAAGAATTAATTTCTCCAGTTCATTGGTTATCTCTACTAATGAATTATCTGTAAACTGTATTAATTTGTCAATTGCAGTATTCGTTATGTCTTTATTCTGATTTCTGACTTTTGTTGAGATCCATCTTCTTAATTCATATCCGTCCAGTGCATAGAATTTAACTATAATGTCTTCTTTTTGGGGTTTTATTTTTGCCGGCAGTTTCCTTTCTGAGGAATTGAATATTATACATGTAAATTCCGCTTTCTCTTTTAAATAAGAATTTAACTGCTCGATTTTTTTCAGTTTCTCAAACTCATCAACTATTATGAGCCTTTTATCTGAAAACACAGGTAATGTGTTCGCTGTCTGTATAATATCGTTGACATTCGCATCACTGCCGTAAAAATGAGTAAAGTTGAATGAAGAAAAATCATTGTTTATAATAATCTGCTTTATTCTTTCTATTGCTTCATTCTTAAAGTAAACTTCTTCTGCAAGAAAAAAGTATATATTGCTTATCTCTTTTTTTTCAATTCTGGCTAAAAGTTGCTGCCTTTTTAGTTCCACTAAATTACCATCCTTCTATAACTTTGCTGACAATTTTATTCGCAAGATTTGAAATGATTCTCTTTTGAGCCTCAAGCTCTGTTTCTACGGGTTCGCTTATGAGATAATACTTAATGGATGATGTAAGTTCTTTATCGTGAAGCCATTTCCCGGTTTTTATGTCCCGGAGTTTTAAATGTACCTTGATTTGAAGAAAATTGCCGTCTATTTCACCTTTGTCGGAATATGATATCGGAGTCTTTTTGTATTCTGTTATTGTGCAGAACAGAATACCATTTGCTTTTGCTACATGGTCAGTTACAATTAATCTGCCGTCCATCTCAAATTCTGTCTTTGTCTTCCTGTATAATATGTCTTCAATTTCAGGCTCCATTGTTAAATTTTCCATCGGAGATATGTATATAACCTGAAAATATTTCGGCAAAACAGATTTGGGGGTCCATGTGCAGCCGTTAAATATGAGTATAAGAAATATTGATATTACAGTTATCTTTTTTATCATATTCTGAAAATACAGTATGATAAATAGATGTCAAGCCTTTTTTTAGGGGGGCGGACGCACCGTCCCTCTTTTTGCGGAGTGAATCCTCTTCAATGTCATTCCGAACCGAGCAAAGCGAGTGTGAGGAATCCTGCAAGAATGTAAGTCCGAATAAATCATTCACATAATATATTTAATAAAGTTTTGCACCGTCCCCAGAGTATTAAAAATTTCTGTAAAAAAAATATTGACTATTCTTTTTCAAAGATATAAAGTTATAGAAAATTTTTTAGGAGGATATTATGATAAGATTAGGTGTAATTGGTTACGGTGAAAGAATAAATGCTGTTATAAATAGTGCTTTCAGACAAATTTGTGAAGACTTAAGAGTTGTAGGGATTGTTGACCCGGATAAAGAAGGAGTTATGAAAAAACTTGCAGAACAGGATAGAAAGGATGTTAAATTTTATGATTCTCTGGATTCTCTTATAAAAGAAGGAAAAGTTGATGCAATTGCAATTGGAACAAGATGTAATCTTCATACTCCGTATGCAATTGAAGCGTCAAAATATGATATTCCGTTATTTCTTGAGAAGCCTATTTCAATTTCAATGGAACAGGCTATATCGCTTGAAGAGGCGTATCAAAATTCCAGATGTGAAGTAGTTGTTAGTTTTCCGTTAAGAGTATCGCCGTTAGTCAGGCTTGCTAAAAAATACATTGAAGACGGAACATTAGGAAGAACCGAGCATATAACAGGGCTTAATTATGTTCCTTACGGATATGTTTATTTTCAGCGCGGTTACAGGGATTATAATATTACTCAGGGACTGTTTTTGCAGAAAGCAACACACGATCTTGATTATATTATGCATTTAACAGGCGAGCCTATTACAGAGATTGCAGCAATGACTACAAAAGGCAGGGTCTGGGGCGGAGATAAGCCTGAAGATTTACATTGTGAAATATGTCCGGAACGAGAAGATTGTCCGGAAAGTCCTAAAAACCGCAGATTAAATAGTTCTGTTGAATGGGATACTGAATTAGAAGATCATTTGTGCCCGTTTAGTAAAGCCGCAGGAACTCCTGAGACCGGTATGAATGAAGATTCGTCAAGTGCAATTTTTAGATTTAAATCAGGGATTCACGGCGTTTATACTCAGGTTTTTTTCAGTAGAAGAACTGCTAAAAAGAGAGGAGCAATAATAAGCGGTTATAACGGTACTATAGAATTTGAATGGTATAAAAATATGTTTAATTATCACGGACATCACAATTTGAAAGATGATATTATAAATATAGGTTCTGTAGAAAATCATTTCGGCGGGGATATTGAGCTTGCAAGAAATTTTATTGATGTTATAAAAGGCAGAAATAAGTCATTATCCACTATCTGGGACGGATTAAGGAGTACTTATACCTGTCTGGCAGCAAAGGAATCAGATGAAAAAGGCGGATTTGTAAAGGTTCGTCAGGTGGGGCAGGTCTCATAATAGGGACGGAGGTTTAATCTCTGAGTTTTAAGAGGAAAAAATCATTGACAAGTTATTTTTTCCTTATATATTTATAAAAAAATTAATTTATACAGGAGAGGTTCTGTTTATGAGATTGATTGATAAATTTTTTGAAAAAGGTAAAAAGTTTCTTGGTGTTGAATATCCTATTATATCCGGTGCAATGACCTGGGTTAGTAATTTTGAACTGGTAAAAGCTGTAAGTGATGCAGGTGCATTTCCTGTTCTTGCGGGCGGTAATATGCCTGCTGATATTTTTGAGCAGGAAGTTGATAAATGTATTGAGAATATTAAAAAGCCGTTTGCTGTTAATCTTATAACAATAGCACCTAATTTCAGATCACATTATGAGATTTTATTAAAAAAGAAAGTTCCGTTTGTTGTCTTTGCGGGAAGTTTTCCCGGAAGAAGTGATGTTGAAGGAATGAAAGAAGTCGGAATAAAAACAATGTCTTTTGCTTCAACTAATTCTATAGCTGAGCAGCAGATACGATATGGAGTTGATGCATTAATACTGGAAGGAAGTGAAGCAGGCGGACACATCGGATTTGTTAGTCTTGTTATTTTACTTCAGCAGGTGTTGTTTGAATTTGATCAGGTGCCGATTTTTGTTGCCGGAGGTATTGCTACCGGTAAAATGATGGCTCATCTTCTTTTAATGGGTGCAGCCGGTATTCAGATGGGGACAAGATTTGTAATGAGTGAAGAGTGTAATGTTCATCCTAATTTTAAAAAGGCTTTTAAGCGTGCGCATGCACGACAGGCTATTGCTACTCCGCAGTATGATTCAAGATTACATGTCGTTGCTGTTCGTGCTATAAAAAATAAAGGTATGGATGCTTTCGGGAAACTTCAGCTTGAGTTGATTAAGAAACTTGAAGCAGGTGAAATATCACAAAAAGAAGCGCAGTATGAAGTGGAAAATTTCTGGATGGGAGCTTTGCGTAGAGCTGCAATAGATGGTGATGTTGATTATGGTTCCTTAATGGCTGGTCAGAGTGTTGGCCTTATGAAAGATATTAAGCCTATTAAAGATATTTTAACTGAAATGATAGATGAAGCTGAACAGGAACTTCAAAAAGTGAAAGGGTTACTTGCCTAATTAAAATTCGGGGGTTTTTATGAAAAAGCGATTGTTCCTTATTTCTTTTGTTCTTGCAGTTTTTATGCCGTTAATACTTTTCTCATATGATATTAAACCTATGAAAATAGGGGTGGGAGAGTATATGGAGTTCAAAGTCAAAATATTCGGCTCCACTGTTGCTATTCAAAAATTAAAAGTACTTGATATCGTAGATGTAGACGGTGTAAAATGTTATAAAATTAAAGCAGATATTCAGTCCGTACCGTGGATTTCAAAAATTTATAAACTTCACGATATCGCTTACGAGTATATTGATGTTAATACTTTAACTCCAGTGAAAATTAAATCTAAAATTCATGAGGGCAGCTGGACGAATACTGTTTTTATTGATATTGACAGAAAAAATAATAAACTTCATTATAAGGATAAAAGAAGTGATAAAGTTTTAAAATATAAAGGTACTGCATTAGGCCTTATCTCTCTTATTTATTACGCCAGAACTATGGTGCCTAAAAAAGGTGAAAAGATTACTTTTGTTATTTCAAATAAAGATAAACTCGAATATATTCATTCGGTTGTAAAATCAACAAATGCAGCAATTTATTTAAAAAAATTCAGAAAGAAATTTTTTGCTTATCTTTATGAGCAGATTGGCGGAAGAAATGTTGCATTATGGATAAGTAAAGATAAACACAGATTGCCGGTTCGGATGATTTCAATGAAATTAAAAATTGCAGGCTATGGTATAACAAATATTGAAGCCTGGCTAATTAAATATAAACCCGGAAATTTATAATTTTACAGCAAAATTAATTCCGTCTTCACCGTCCTTGTAATAATCTTTCCAGATGTGTTCAGGATAAAAACCGGTTTTAATATAGAATATCTGCGCAGCTTTGTTCTCTACAGATGTATCCACATATATCTTTCGTAATCCTATTTTTTTGGCACTATCAAATGATTCTGATATAAGTTTTTTCCCTATGCCTTTCCCCTGAGCATCTTTGGATACGCCTATGATTCCGATTCTTCCTATTTTATTCCATTCCTGCCAGTACAGTGTTACTACTCCAAGTACATTCTCTTCTTCAACTGCAATTATTACTTTTGAAGTCTTGCTCTCGGAATGGTGTTTTAAGTCATTAACAGCAGTATTTTTATCAATACCGAGACTTTCTTCATATATTTTCACTGTTTTATCAAGATATTTTTCCGTATATTCAATTAACTCAATACTCATATTTTTCCTCCATAATAGTTTTACTTATATTGTAATCGTTTACAGAAAAATGTCAAGCAAATTTTATATTTTTCTTGCTATTTAATTTTAATTTTATATGTTCTGTTTTATTATGAAAAAACAGAAATTATGTATATTTGCAGGCGGCGGTGAGTTCCCTGAACTGGCTATACAAAAGGCTTTTGAAAAAAATTTTGATGTCTATGTTGTAGGCTTTACAAATTTTTTTGATAAATCTGTTTTAAAAAAATTTCCTTCTGTTAAGTTTTATGATTTTCATATAGGACATATAAAAAAATATCTAAAAGTATTAAAAAAAGAAAAAATAAAAAAAGTTTTTTTTATAGGTAAACTTTACAAGCATATAATTTTTAAAGAAAGAAAATTTGATTTGCTTGCTGTTAAACTTTTACTTTCTCTTAAAGATAAAAGTGATTATTCCATTCTTTCTAAATTCGTAGAACTGTTTAAGAACGAAGGAATATCTGTTATTTCGCAAAAGTATCTTTTTTCTGATTTTCTTTGCCCATCCGGATTTGTAACGAAACTGAAGTTAAAGAAAAAAGATATTGAGATTGCAGAATGGGGATATTCCATAGGAAAATCAGTGGCTAATCTTGATATCGGACAATCTTTGATTATTAATAATAAAACTGTAATTTCAGTAGAAGGTATTGAAGGGACAGATAATATGATTCGCCGTTCTAAAAAATTTATTTTTGAAAAGAATAATGCTTTTTTTATAAAAGTTGCTCGTAAAAAGTATGATCCAAGGTTTGATTTGCCTACTGTAGGTATAACAACTGTAAAAGAACTTTTTAAAATAGGTGTAAAGAATATTGTCCTTGAAAGCAATGTTGTTCTTATGCCTCAGTATGAGAAGATTATAGAATTTGCAAATAAAAACAAAATGTGTATTCTGGGTATTTAAATGAAAAAAATATTTATCATAACAGGGGAATTATCAGGAGAGATTCATGCTGCAAATTTAGTGAAGGCATTAAAGAAAAAAGATAAAAACTTAAAATTTTATGCAGTTGGTTCGGAATTATTAAAAAAAAACGGTTGTGAAATTGTTGAGGATTATAAGCATATATCCATTATTGGTTTTTCAGAAGTTATTTCTAAGTATTTCATTATAAAAAAAGTTTTTAAAAAAATTTATGATTTTATAGATACTCAAAAACCTGATTTAATAATTACAGTTGATTTTCCGGGTTTTAATCTGAGGGTAGCGAAGTATGCTCATAAAAAAAATATCAAGTTAATCTATTTTATACCGCCACAGATATGGGCGTGGCATTATAGCAGAATTAAATTAATAAAAAAGTATTTTTCTCTTGTTATACCTGCATTGCCTTTTGAAAAAGATATATATGAAAAAGAAGGAATTCCTGTTAAATATTTCGGTCATCCTATTCTTGAAAATATAAATTTTAATAAAAATAAAAAAGAATTTATGTCTAAATACAGAATTCCTGATAATAAAAAAATAATAGCTGTCTTGCCCGGCAGCAGAAAACAGGAATTAACCGCTAATGTTGATGTAATCTTTGATTCAATGAAATTATTAAACAGAAAATTTCGGGATATTTTTTTTGTAATACCAACAGGTAAGCGAATTGATTATTTTAAAAAGTTTACGGAAATTCCCAATGTTAAAATAATAAAAAATCACAATTACGATATTTTAAATATCGCATCAGCCGGTATAATAAAATCCGGAACTTCTACTCTTGAGGCTGCTGTCTTTAAACTTCCAATGACTGTTGTATATAAAGTTTCCAGATTATCGTTTATTCTGGCTAAATATTTTATATTGAAAATAAAATTTGTCAGTCTTGTTAATTTGATTGCAGACAAGGAAGTTGTAAAAGAGTTGTTGCAGGATGATTTTACACCGGAAAATATATTTAAAGAAATAAGCAGAATTTTAACAGATACAATCTACAGAAAGAAGATGGTAAAAGAATTAACTTCTGTAAAAAAAAATCTGGGGAAACTTCCGATAATGAGTAAAATAGCAGCCGCTGTTTTGAAAATCTTAAATTAAGGTGAGTACTTTTTATGAAAATCGGTATTAATATTACATACGGAGTTATGAAGAATCCTACAGGCGTAGGAAATTATATACTTAATCTTGTTCAGCATCTTGTAAATATAGACAAGAGTAACGAATATATTATGTATTACAGATACGGGAAAGTAAAAAGAGAATATTTCAGGAATTACGGTTGTTGTAATAAATTTTTCGAGCCTCGTTTCAGCTGGCTTAATATATTTGATAAAATTGATGTTTTTCACGACCCTTCCTTTAAATATGTTAAGATACCCGGTGCTAAAACTGTTATTACTGTGCATGATGTTGTTGTTGCTCTGGATAAAAATTTTTCTTCTGCCCATTTTAAAAAATATAATCTGCCTAAATTAAAAAAATCTATAGAAAAAACAGATAGAATAATTACTGTCTCAAAATTTTCAAAAAATGAGATTATTAAATATTTTGGTGTGCCGGAATCTAAAATTGATGTTATTTACAGCGGAGTTGATACAGACAGATTTAAGAATAGTAATAATGTTGATGTTTCAAAACTTCCTGAAAAATATTTTTTATTTGTAGGCAATGTCGAATTTAGAAAAAATATTATAAATCTCGTTAAAGCATTTGTTGAATTTCAAAAAAAGCATAAAGATTATTATCTTGTTATAATAGGTAAAAACGGCTACGGCGGAGAGGATATTCGCAAATTTATTGAATCTCAGAATAATAAGAATATAATAGAATTACAGTATGTCCCTAATGATAAACTCGGTGCGTATTATAAAAACTCAGTTGCTTTTGTTTATCCGTCATATTATGAAGGTTTTGGGCTGCCTGTTCTTGAAGCTATGGCATCCGGTACTGTTGTAATTACTTCTAATTCTACTGCTACTGTAGAAGCCGGCGGCGATGCTGCTGTTTTTGTGAATCCTGACGATTTCCACGATATTGCGGAAAAAATGGTTACTGTTTCTGCTATGAGCCTCGAAGAAAAAAATGTAGTTGTCGCAAAAGGATATAATCATATAAAAAATTTTAACTGGAATAATACTGCTAAAGAGACTTTAGAAGTATATAACAGACTTGTTTAATAGATAATTATTGTTTTTTTGTTATAATTATTAATAATGAATTCCACAATGATTTAAAATCAGAAGTAAGATCGGTTTTAAAATTAGAAAAATACCATTTTTTTATTAACAACCTGATACTGCCTAATATTATATGCGTTATGTTTTTCGGAGGAATGTCATTTCTGATTTCACCGCGTGCCTTTGCTTCGTTTATAATCTTTTTTATTGTGTTCTCTTCTTCTTGCATTATCTCCATTATTTGCTTGAAAACCTTTTTATTATTTTGAAAAATTTCTTCAGAAAACAGAATAAATGAGAATGCCGGAAACTGCAGAAAGACTGTTAAATGTTCGTATAAAAATTTTTTTAATATTGATATTGCTTTTTCGTCCTGAATTGATAATAAATTATCTGTATTATTGAATTTTTTATTGATTTTCTGCTTGAAAAAAAATAATATGTTGGATAAAATCTCTTCCTTGTTTTTAAAATGACGATAAATTGCAGGTTCTGTAATCCCTATCATTTTAGATAAGTTTTTTATAGTAAGATTTTGTATTCCTTTTCGTGATATTATTGTTGCTGCTTTGTTTATTATTTCCTGTTGTCTGCGGGTAAAATTTTTTTCTGTCGTTTTTTTCATGTGTCCTCCATGTCTCTTATAACATAAGAATATTTTTTAATTTGTCAAATAAAATTTTATTTGCGATATATTTTTTATTTTTTTGTTGACAATTGGGATTAAATCAATATTATTTATAAATTATTAAATTTGGAGAGGAAAAGTTTTGCTATGGAAAGTTTTGAAAATTTTGATTTGGAAGAATTAGAAAATACCATTGTAAAAAAAGTAAACAAAGGTGACATTGTTGAAGGAGTTATAGTTCAAAAAGATAAAGATTTTGCATATATAAATATGAGTTATAAAATGGAAGGGAAAATTCCTCTTTCTGAATTTGACAGGGAGCCTAATATAGGTGATAAGATCGAAGCACAAATAGTTACAAAAAATGATGTTTCAGGTGATATTGTTCTTTCTATTAAAGAAGCTAAGTTTACTAAAGCATGGGATAATGTTCTCGAATTATATAACAGTACAAAATATATTTCAGGCGTTGTGGTAGATGAACTTGAGAACGGATATAAAGTTGATATAGGTCTTGATGCTTTTCTGCCTAAAAGTCAAATAGCAAGAAACAGAACTTTAGACGATTTAAGAGATAAACCTTTAATGTTCAAAATATTAAAACTTAATAAGAAAAATA
>CAYQNP010000272.1:0-15087 GCA_964418785.1 uncultured Spirochaetia bacterium
CATATGTATTTATCAATAGCAAATTTAGTAGATAATATGCAGGTAAAGAATGATTATCTGGAAGCTGTATACAGACCATATAGTACTCCGGAGCATGGTCATACTACTACTCAGTCGGTATTCTGGAATATTGAGAGCCTTGGCAGTTCTTATTCTTATTTAATTAAAACAGAGCAGTTTAGCAATGGTTATGTTATTGGTACAAGCGGATCTTCACCTACAAGTGTTGAACAACCTGATAATCCTGCGGAAAATTATCAGGGAACTCACCCGATAGATTTTGTTGAAGGTGAAGGTACCGGTGATTCACTTGAACCTGCTTCTCTTTATATTGATCAACTCGAACGAAGACTCGGTATTCTTAATGGAATAACTAATTTTAATGTAATTATTTCTAAATCTAATAATGGTGTATATTTTAATAATAATGCTGTTTCACAAAATCCGCTTCCAGGTTATACAGTATCGTATATTATAAAAGCTTCAAATTCTAAGTCGAATATTAATTCATTTAGAATATATAATAAAATGGAAGGCTCTTACGGGCCCGGAACTCTTAATGTAACAGACTTATTAAAACAATATTCTACAAATGATAATCCGTCTCTGTATTTTAACAGCGGCGATTGGGTTTCGGCAGAACCGTCCGGTAATGTTAAATATATCGGAGGAAAAACAAATGATTTCTTAAACAGCTCTATTGTTCAATACAGTTATAAATTTGTTGTAGGCCTTATATCCGGCGGAACAAGATTTAATTATAAAGCATACGGAATCGTTAATGATTTTGTTTTTTATCCATTTGAATCTTCAATAGATACAGTGACAGTTGGAACAATGTTTGGCGGTAGGTTTTCCTTTATATCGGATTCTACGCAAGAAGTATTTCCCGATAACCCGTTGTTTGTAAATGCAGGTATCACAAATAAAGGTAATTCTGCTGTGAGTTTCTTGCTTTATGTTACAAATATAAATGCTTCTACTTCTGTTGATGACTGGTCGTGTGAAATAGTTAATGATGATAATTTAACGGTCATAACTGAAACACCTTTATTAAACATGAATGAAGTGTTTAAATTTAGGATAAAGTTTACGCATAATAATAATGTTACAAATATGAATTGGATTGATTTTAGAGTATATGCACAGGTGAAAAATAATACTGTAGCTACTTCATATATTGGAGATGACGGTATTGAATACGGCGGCGATATTGGTAAAAATTGGTCCGGTGTAAATGGTGTAAATCCGGGATTTATATTTCAGCAGAATAATCCTGAAATAAGACTTGTTTACAAAGAGAAATATTTTGAAAAAAATTTTATAATGTATGCTCTGGATAAATTGGGTCATAAAGTGGATGTTTTTGATCCTATTAATTATGTTGCAAATTATGATATTAATGTTTATGTTGAATTTTTAAATACTGCTACACAATATACTTCTGTCAGTATAATAGGAGCTCTGAATAATTATAATAATGTGAAAGTTAATGGAATAAAAGTTAATGATAATTTATGGAGAATATCTTTAAATGATAATTATGGAGAAAAAATCAGTGATATTCTGTTTGAAGAAGATGATCTCGAATTTCCTTATGAATTATATTTTAATGAAAGTATAATTACTAATTGGATTAAAAGTGAAAAGACATGGAGTTTTATGATTACTTCCATACGAAAGCAGGCAAACAATATTTCGGTTTTAGATAATTTAATAGACAATGAAGCAGATAATAGCAAGATAGTTTTTGAACTGGCAGGAACAAAGAAAGTTGATATATCTGTTTTTAATATTAGCGGGTATAAAATAAAACAGCTTATTTCAGATACAAAAGAAGCAGGGAAGTATGTTGTTATATGGAACGGAAAAGATGATAATAATAATGTTGTAAAAAACGGAATATATTTCTGTGTTGTTTCTATTGGAGATATTCAAGAAGTCAGAACAATAATAGTAAAAATCAAATAATTTTCGGAGGGAAATTATGAAGAAATATAAGTTTATAATATTATTTGTTTTTTTAGGTTTAATGGAATTTAGTATTTCTGTAGAAGGGAAAAACGGTTTTTTTGAACTTGGGTATGCTACTAAAAGACCTTTTCAGGTTGAATCGATATTTAATTATTTTCACAGAACGCTTTATTATAATGAAGAAACAAAAACAATGGAGGAGTTTCCGAAAGATGTTGTAACTTATCCTACTGGTGATATTATATCCTGGAAGTATGAGAGAGTAAAAGTAAAATTTAGAATAGGGTATAATTTTACTTATAATCTTAGAATAAGATTTACTTTTCCGTATATTTATTCAGATTTATTAAAGACAGATTCGATTAATCAGAAGATTGAAATTAAAGAAGGCTCTTTTTCTGATTTTGAGGTTGAATTAAAATATGATTGGTTTAAAAGAAAAATCCCTCTGTGGAATTTTTGGAAATCCGGAACTATTTATATTGCGTATATGTTTGACAGTGGTTCAGATGAACTGCTTGAAAACTATATTTCAATGGGAGAAGATTCTTTACTACTGGATTTAAGGCTGGAGTTTTTGCCGTATCCTGAGAAATTAAAAGAGTTATCTTTAAAAACTAAACTTGCGTATGAGTTTAACGGTTATAAACGCCCGTTTGCTTATTCTTATTCTAAATCCGGCTGGAAAGACGGAAATCAGTTCTCTTATGAAATCCGTATATCTTACATAATAAATTATCTGTTTAAAGTTGAAGGATATTATTACGGAAAACAATGGTATGAATCTGTGGATATTTATGGTAATACTGTTGAGGATACAGATGAAAATGAGAGCGGTATTGGCGGGTTTATAAAATACAGACCATTTGGCAATAACACAATGGAAGTTTATTTAAGGATGTGGTATCCTATAGAGTATAAAGAAACTTATGTGTCACTTATAAATCCTGAAATCGGAATAAAATATACATTTTAATTAAGGGGTGAAATTATGTATAAGAGTAGATATTTTATAATAATTTTTTTATTGATGCTTTTATCCAAAAGCATTTATGCAGAAGTAACTGTAACGAGCTCTAAAAATTATCAGGCTATGGATGAAGCATCTTCACAGACAAAAATATTGGCTGATAAATACGGGAATTATTATATGACTTTTATAAATCGATATAGCGGCAATGATCAGGTCTGGGTATATGTATCTTTTGATGAGGGATTATCATGTAAACCTTTAAGCGATATTGGTCCAATAAGTATTGTAAACGGCTATGATCAAAGGTATCCTACTTTATTAGTTGATAATAACAATAATATGTTATATGCTTTTTGGGTAGGTGCTGATTCAGAGCATACAGGGACTTTCTGGTTTGATAAATATAATAAATATCAGGCTGGGGACACACAGTTGAAATTTTCATATTATAAAAACGGGAAATGGAGTACATGGAAAAATATTGCAGAAGTTGACGGATATAATACATGGAAAGAAAGTCCGTTATTAAATGAAGTAAATTATTCTTATAATCCTGTAATTGGGGGAAAATTAAGAACAGTTAAATATTATCAGGTGTATCCTTCAGCTGCTGTAGATTCAAACGGAAATATTTATGTGGTATGGAGTGGACCGGATAGTAACTTTACAGGTTATCAGATTAAATTTATTAAATCTTCTGATAATGGTAATACCTGGAGTAAATGGAAAAATATAACGAGAGTTTCAAATAAAGATTATGTTTCACTCGAAGGTACTACAAATACTATGTTTTTTGCGCAAATGAGACCTAAAATATTAATTGACAGCAATAACAGAATATGGGTTTTTTATGAAGGGCAGGACAGTTCTTTTCAATTTGGTGCTTCGAAGAAATTTTATCAGAAGATTCTTTACATATATTCTGATGATGGCGGAGATACATTTTCTTCCCCTGCTCCAATATCAAGCGAAGCAAAAATAGAAAAATATGTTGATGCCATAGAAGATTCAACCGGTAAAATACATGTTATATGGAGCGGACAATTGGCTGTCGATAGCGCAGATAATATGAGGCAAATACGATATGCTACTATCTCTGGCAGCATTGTTACACCGAAAAATTATTATGTGTCGGAAACCCCTGGTTTTGAGCAGAAAAATCCTTCTGTCACATTAGATGCTAATGATAGTCCTGTTGTTTTCTGGTGCGGTAATGATGCATCTCATCCTGTGTATGAAGACGGCGACCCGGCTACCTTGAATATTAATGTTGTCTCAAATTGGACAGGTCTTTATATTATGGAAAGTAAATACAATTCTATATCAGATTCATGGAGTAGTTATAAAATTATTTCAAAGGGTTATCAGCCTTCAGTAATAAAAGGGTTGAATTCTAAATATGCTAAGTTTGTATACCTGTTCGCAGCAGGACCTGATGATTTCCGTATAACATTTAATAGTTCTGAGAGTTTAATTTTAAGTGATTACAGCAGATTTGCTAAAAAAGAAAATGAAGAGAAAATGTATCTTCTGCCTAATCCTGTTTCTTTTAGAAATGGTGAAAATATTGTAATAAGATATGAAGTTATACAGGATTCAAGTGAAATTGAAATTGGAATTGTTAATACAGAGGGAAAAAAAGTTGTTACTATTGTAAATGGTGTAAGAGACAAGAATGTATATCAGGTATATTGGAACGGTAGAACAGGTGATTACAGCGGATATAACAGGGATACTATAGGAAACTACAGTATGCCTCTTTTACCGCGAGGTGTATATTTTATTTATTATAATATAAACGGAAAACAGAAGGACATCCAAAAGCTGTTTGTTCGTTAATTATATCATCATAGAGAGGTATATGTTATGAGAGTATATTTATTTTTATATTTAAGTTTAAATATGTTATTTGCATTTAGTTTGAATGGGGCATCGGTGGATATTTTAAAGTATACTCCGGATCCGGTTTCTGCTTCTGCCGGATTTATATCTACTGCAAATTTTAATAATAATGTATGGGCAGTATACAATAATGCAAGTTTATTGAGTGGTCTTGATTATCCTGTTGTAGCAGCCGGGTATAAAAGAATTTTTAATATGCTGAATTCTTTTAATTTTGTGTATGGCTTACCAGCAAGAAAAGGATATGGCGCCATTGCAGGAAATTTTATTGATTATGGAGAAAATGATTTTATTACAGGGATAGATCTCGCTTCAGGACTTCCTGTTGCTTCAAAAACTTTTCATTCATACGACCTGTTCGTTGCTGCCGGTTATGGAAATCAAGGGAGTATTTTTAATTATGGAGTAACTTTAAAGTTCCTGCAGTCTTCTATTGCTGATGAGAAAATGACTTATGTCTCTGCCGATATTAATTTTATGAAGGTTCTTGATAATTCAGTTGTTATAGGATTGAATTTTAGAAACCTCGGATTTAGTGTTAATGATATTGATGGAGAAATCCCGTCATATATTGCGCTTGGTGCAACAGTGCCTTTCTTTTTTATTAATGAGAAAAATGGAAAATTCTTTTTTATAAGCGAATTGAGATATTATCCTTTTAAATTTCTTGAACAAATATGGGACAGCAGTATAGGACTGCAGTATAAATATGGTGATTACAGTTTTAGGATGGGAGCATTCCTTGATAAAGATAATCCGTATTTTTTTAATATCGGTACAGTAGGTGTATCTTATTTTATGAAACAGCAGAATATCAGATTTGATTATGCACTTAATTCAGAATCTTTTTTTGTAGGTATGAATCATACTTTATCAATAACATATTACATAAATATGAGGATAAAAGGGGTAAGAAGAACTTATAAATTTGAAAGCCTGGCAACCAAAGGAATTGAAGAATCTGTGATAAAAAAGCGAGAAGAGAAGTTATTTAAAGAGTTTGAAAAAGAAGAAAGTGAACAAGAAACACTTGAAACAGAAGAATGGAGCGATGATTAGGAGGTAGGAAAAAATGAAAAGAATTTTTTATTTAATTATAGCGGGTATTCTTTTATTTATATTGAATTTTTCCGGAAATTTATTCGGAGAGCCCACATGGGGACAGCATTATTACATGGGCACAACAGATGATATTGATGTTATAACGGGAGATACTTCTTATATTTTAGATAACAGTACAAAAAAACTTGTTTTTAGATTTACAGTTACTAATGCATCCTCTGTCTCAATTGACGGAATAAGGCTTAGGGTTAAAACAGGAGATGATGCTCATGTAAGGATTGAAACAGTTGATGCCAGCGGGAATCCGACAGGTACACTTGTTGATGCAAATGCAGAGATTGACTATACTTCAGGTAATTCTTCAGAGGCTTTTTCTACTTTTACTCTTAATGGGGGCACTACTTATGCAATTGTAATAACTCGTGCAAGTACAGCTACTACTACAAAGATTCAGGTGAGTGATGATAATAGCGGAAATTTTAATAACTTAACTTATGCAGACGGAGCATCTGTAGGTGAACTTGCTGTTTTATTTTCTTCTGACGGTTCAACTTACAGTAAAGTTTCCGGGGTATATCCTGTATTTGCATTAAGAAACGGAGGTACAGGTGCCGAGCCTATAGTTGGAACTCCGTTTAATTTTGGAACAAGCGGGTGGACTACAAACTCACTTGGTGTTGGTGAAATGTTTGAATGTCCAGCCGGCGGATTAACTGTATCAGGAGTATATATTGCTATTAAAAGGCGCGGAACTCCTCCACAGATCCCGTATGTTGTAATTGATGAAATGTCTCAAATTGATATATCCGGTGCCTCAGTGAGTTCCCGTTTAATTAAAGGTAAAATGAATTCGGCTATTAATGATGCAAAATGGTGGTTTATATCGTTCCCTACCAATATAACTCTTACAGGTGCCAATAATTATTCTGTAAAAGTTATGGTAGAAAATTATGATTCTTCGTTGAATTGTCTTATTTTTCCAGGCGGCGGTGAATGGTATGATTATGCCAATATTGTTACTCCTCCTTCTGACTCTGGAGGAACTTATGTGCGCAGCGGATATGCTATTAGTATGACTAACGGCAATTGGGGACCCCTTCATGCTGACAGCAGCTCCAGATACGATGCTGATATCTGTTTTAAATTCAGACTCGTATCAGGTACACTCGCGCAGGCAGGTTTGGTTTCCCCAACGAATAATGCTGTATTAAATACTCAAACTCCTACTTTGAGCTGGAATTCTGTTACTGGTGCTGATTATTATGAAGTCTTTATATCTTCTAATTCTTCTTTGAAATCAAACTGGATTAAATATTATACAACTGTTTCTACTCAGCAGACAATAGATGTTTTATTAAATACTAATGTTAATTATTGTTGGGGAGTTAGGAGTGTACAGACTAATTCCGGAAGTACTTCTGTATCGGAAAAAAGAAGTTTTATAATAAGAAATATTGGAGCAAGCAGTAGTGAAGTTGGCGAGTATTCGGATAGTGTATCTTTTTCAAATAACGGTCTTTATTGGGGACAGATGTATATTATGAATTCAGCAGATACAATAACTTCAATAAAATCTGCAGAGGGAGATGTGAATGCCAATAATTATATACTGGATAATTCTACTGAAAAACTTGCATTTATATTCGCAGCAACAAATACTACTACTGTAGACAGAATGAGAATAAGACTTGCTTCAGAAGGAAGCGGTTATGCTGTACGAATTAGATTAGAAACAGTTTCTAACGGTATTCCTACAGGTAATCTTGCAGATACAAATTCCTATATATTAAGTTATGCATCCAATACATGGACATATTTCTATAATAATGCAGATGTTTCTCTGGTAAAGGGTAATCTTTATGCAATAGTTATAAGTAAAGTCGGAACATCAGATATTGAAATTCAGGGCAGTTCGTTCGCAGATAATTCTGATCATACTTTATTCTGGAACGGAATGACTCCTAATAGTTTTAATGTGCTTTATTCTGCTAATGGAACTAATTTTTCACAATTAAATATCTTCCCGATATTTGCAATGAGGGGAACTTCCGGAGTACCGAATGTTGCTACCCCATTTAATTTTGGTACCAGTGCCTGGACAACTAATTCATACGGTATTGGGGAAGTTTTTCAACCTGGTTCTGATGTTGTTGTGTCTGGAGTTGAATTTTACGCTAAAAGACGCGGCACTCCTCCTCATTATGTTAAAATCCTTGTTACTGAATTAAGTAATATAAATGCTCCTGATAAAGTTATAACTACAAATGTTATATGTGAACTTAATGAATTAATTGCTGATAAAAAATGGTTTAAAGCAGACTTTTCTACAAATATAACTTTTAAAGCAGGAACTCCATATGCATTAAAATTATTTGTTGATTCATTAGAGACCTCTTCTGATTGTATTATTTTCCCTGCAGGTGCGGAATGGTATGATTTTACGCATGTTGTTCCTAATGGATATGCTATTACTTTAACCAATGGACATTGGGGTACTTTAAGAAAAAGCGGAACTGTAAATGACTCTGATGCTGTATTTAAATTTAGAGTAGTTAAATCGTTGTTAACTGCTCCTATATTAACTACACCGGATAATGCTGAAACTGTAACAAATGATGTTACTCCTAAATTTAAATGGAATTCTGTTGCAGGTGCTACTCATTATGAATTTTATATTACAGCTTTCAGTAATATAAATAACTGGTTTGATTATTATAATTGCGGAAATAATACTGAATTTGAAATTCCCGAATCGTTACAAACAAATAGAATTTATTTCTGGAGAGTTCGAGCAGTAAACAGTAACACAGGAGCCACCTCGCTTTCCGAAATCCGACGCGTTCGAGTTGTTGTTACTGCAGATTATTCTTCTGTTGAAAATACTGTAAATAATAATATTGATATTAATTATTTTGGAATGTCTGATCCTTTTCCAAATATCTTTGATGCAGACAGCACGGATGAAGTTACGGTTTATTTTAAATCTCCTGAAAGCGGAAAGGTAGAACTTAGTTTGTATAATGTATATGGCAAATTAGTAAAAGATATAAAAAGTATTGATGTTGTACACGGTGTTACAGGTAATATTAGTTTTATTCCTGCTGAATTAGGATTAAAGAGAGGAGTTTATTTCCTTATGCTTAAGACTCCTGTTTCTGTTGAAAAGAGAAAAATATTTGTAAAATAAGTTTTTTAGTCAGGAGGTTTATTATGTTAAGAAAAACTATTTTAATTTTAATAATAAATATTCTGTTTTTATACAGTTTTGTCTGGGGCGGAGTAGATAGTATTGCTTTTATACCTGACGGTGTTTCTGAATCGTTAAGCTCAGTATCAACAATTATAGATTATAATAATGTATGGGCGGCATATAATAATCAGGCAAATTTGTTTTTTTTAAAACAGCGGGGTATAGGTGTTTCGTATAGATTGATTTCAGATTTATTCAATGTTTTTAATGCAGCCTTTGCAGAACCATTAGAGTCAGGTACTGTAGGTTTTGTATTATCATATGCGGATTTCGGCACTCTTGATTTTGTTTCCGGAATAGATACTGCCGGCACTTCTCTAAATGGAGATACATATCAGGCAAATGATATAATTATTTCTGCAGGGTACGGAAGTGAGTATAATGGTTTGCTATACGGGGTAGGTATAAAATATTGTAATAATAAGATTGCAGATTCTACAGAGACAACTTTTTCCGCGGATTTGAATTTGATAAAAAATCTTGGCTCAGTAATACTCGGGATAAGCGCTAAAAATATTGTTTTTAATAATAATCTTACGATGCCGACATTTGTTGCAGCAGGTATTACTTATCCTGTATTAATAAAAAAAAGTAAAAACTCTACATTGAATATAATTGGAGAATTTAGATACTATATAGAAAAAGATTATGCTGCTGATGAGTATAATGGTGTTGAGGGGGTTCAATATGTGCTTGGTAATTTTTTATTAAATATAAGCGGAAATATATATAATAACGCAGATCCTGTATCTTTTGGAAGTTTCGGTATGAGTTATGTGCTTCCGTTCCCGTCTGTAAAAATCGATTATGCAGTAAATACTCTTAATAAGGATATAGGGGTAAATCATACTTTATCGGTATCTTATTTTTTCCAGAACTTTCATAAAGAAGATTTAAAGAAAAACAGCAGTTTGATGAATATTGATGATAAATTAAAAGAGAAAAGTAAAATCGCCGAAACAAAAGAAGAAAAAGAAGAAAAGAACAAAATTAAAGAGAATAGAAAGAAGAGTATAGATTCGTCTGAAAAGAAAGAAGTTAAAAAAAATAGTGATAATAAAAAATCAGATAAAAGTAAGAAAAGAACAGAAAAAAAAGTAGAAGACAGTGACGATGAATGGGAAGATTAAGGAGTTTAGATTATGAAAAAGCAGTTTATAATATTAGGTATAATTATAATAAGTATATCAGTTTTATACAGTAAAGGCAAAATAGATTATAAAAGAATTTTAGATTTTGAGGACATAAAATATTGGACACATTTAAAAGCCGATAAAAAATTAAGAAAATCAGGAAAACAATCTGGCAGATGGGATAAGCCGTTAAAAAATAACAGAGTTGACTGTAAAACAGTTCCTTCTGATTGGAGTAAATATAATGCAGTAAAATTATGGATTCACAGTAATAAGGCAAAAAATTTCAAATTTGCTCTTGTGCTGCAGTCTGAGAATGAGTCAACTTCCGGCTGGGATTTTTATATGCGCCATTTTATGGTAAACTGGACAGGCTGGAAAGAGTTTATTATTCCGTTTGATAAGTTTGTATCAAGAAGAAAACCGTTGGGCTGGAAACATATTGATAGAATAAGATTTGCATCAACAGGTTATGCTATAAGCGGCTCTCAGCCTGATGATGTTGTGCTTAATTTTGATAAAATTGAGTTGATTAAGATAACTGATGAATTTAAACAAAGTCGGTTAAAAGGAGTTATGGGATTTGAGATTGTTTCTGCTTGGTCCGGTATGGAGAAGAGCTCTGAATATGTAAAACAGGGAAAGTATTCCGGAAAGTGGGCAAATACTGAGAAAATAACAAGAGTTGATTGTTCTGATTTGCCGTCTAATTGGTCTAAATATAATGCTTTGCAGGTATGGATTTATTCTAAAGTAGCAAATAATGCTGGCTTTGAAATTGTTGTAATATCTGACAACCCTTCTACTAAAAGAGATGATTATCTTCATTATAGCATAACAGTAGATTGGAAAGGCTGGAAAAAGATTATAATACCATTTGATAAATTTAATGAAAAATATAATCCTATAGGCTGGAATAAGATTGATAAAATAAGATTGGCTGCTCTTGGATACGGACATACTCCTAAGAAAGATACTGAATTATATTTTGATGATTTAAGGCTCGTAAATATATCTATGGTGCCTATCGTAGAATTACAAAAGCATTATTATAAAAATAATAAATATATAAATTATTTTAAAATTCCTGTAAAAAATGTAAGTCGTAAAAAATTGAATTATCAGGTAAAAATAATTAAGGGAAGTAAAAAATTTAATCCAATTATAAGATATAACGGCAATAATATAAAACCTGGTAAAAAGGATATAGTAGAACTCTTTTTTGAGTTAAAAGGCAAAGGCAGGAAAACAGTCAAAAATAAAATTCCATATGAAAATATAAAAATTGCGTTTGTATCAGATGGTTCAAAAGAGACAATAAATTTAAAATTGTATTATCCGTTTAATATTAAATATAAACATCCGTATGTAGTTTTGTCTAAAAAAGAGATTTCAGAAATGAGAAAAAAGTATAAAAAGTATAAATGGGTAAGAGAAGCAGCAGATGCAATGCTTCATACAGCAGGGAAATACAGCCGGGGAGATGTTCCTGAAGAGACCGGCGGAGACTTTCACGAAAGAATAGGCAGTTATGAAATAACTAAAAAACATATAGATTTTTCTCGAGCAGCAAGATATTACGGGATATTATATGTTTTAACAGGAGAGAAAAAATATGCCAGGTCCGCCAAAAGGATATTAATGAGGTATACAGAAGTTTATCCTAAATTAAAAAGAGCGGATAAATATGGAAAAGTAGGTGATGCAGCTGATTTGTCGGGTGGTAAATTATGTGTGCAGTTATTATCGGATGCTAAATGGGATATTTTTATGGCTCAGGCTTATGATTTGACTTATAATTTTTATTCTGAGGAAGAAAGGGAAAAGATAGAAAATATGTTGAGAGATCAGGCTGAAATGATAATGAAACATAAACGAGGTGCACATAATTTTCAGGCAGTATATAATTCTGCTCTTGCTGTAATCGGTTATACTTTGCAGGATCCTGCATATATTGATTATGCTTTAAATGAGCCTTCAAACGGCTTCTTGTCTTTGCAGATTAAAAAATCTTTTACTAAGGATATGATGTATTATGAACGAAGTCCGCATTATCATCATTTTATTATAAGTTATCTTTCGTATCTTTTTGAGGCTGTATATCATTCTCATTTTAATATATACAAATGGAAAGGTATTAAGTCTATATATGATGTACTTCTTAAAATTTCTGATAAAGAGTATGAGGTGCCTTATGTTAATGATGGCGGATATTTTAATTTTACGGAACAAAAAAGAGGCTGGCCTTATATAATCGCTTATAAAAGGTATAATGATAAAAAATATTTGTGGATTATAAACAAATTGTCAAAAACTGCTCCGGAAGCATTAATGTATCTGCCAGGGAAAATTTACGCTGATAAATCTAAATCTGTTTCTTCATCATATTATTCTAAAAATTATGATTCTTTTTATTTGCCTGACACTGAATGGGCTTTTATCAGGGCTAAAAATAATTCGGAACTTGGAGATTTTTATTTTACACTTAAATATGATCAATATTATTCTTCTCATACTCACCTTGACAGAATGGGTTTAATAGTAAAATCTTTTAATAAATTTGTTTTACCTGATGCAGGTTCTGTTAAATATGGTAATCCTGCTCAGGTTCCATGGTTTCGTTCTACTATTTCCCATAATACTTTGTTGGTTGATATGCAGCCGCAGTCATTAACTGCCTCTACTTCTCTGGATTATTTTTATACTGCAGATTCTTTTCAGGCAGTATCTGCTAATGTAGTTGGACTTTACGGAGATTCTGTTAAAATGAGAAGAAGTCTGTTTTTGTTGGATAACTCTTACATAATTGATTATGTCTCAGTTAATGATTCTCAAAATATTAAACATAAATATGATCTTGTTTATCACTTTGACGGAAAACCTGATTATAAATCGTTCAAACCTAAAAAAAGTAAAAATATTTATAGAGATTCCTCTCCAAATTATGCTTTTATTGATGATTTTTCAGTGTATGCATTATCTAAAAAAAATAAGGATATTGTTGCAGATTATAAAATAGACAGCAATAAATTTGTAAGATTCTGGAATAAAGGTTTAAAAGGTCTTAAGATTATAGCAGGTAAAGGAATAATCGCAAATAAAAAAGACGGAATCAGGGAAAGTAAAACTGCTCTGTTATTGTTAAGATATGATAGTTCATCATCTGCTCAGTATATATCGATATTACAGCCGTATACTTATAAGATTACAGAACAGAAGATCCGAAGATTTAAGACTCTGTTAAATAACAATGATGCAAAATTATTGAAAATATTGAGAAAAAACGGAGCAATTGAATACTTCCTTTTATCTGATTTCGGTGTTGATTCTGCTGAATTATCTACAGATGGAGTTATAGCTTATGTTAAAATGAAAGATAATAATCTTTATAATATAACTTTGATAAACGGCAAAAAGATAAAAATAGGGAATAATATTTTAAAATTAAATCGAAAAGGCTCTGTTTCAGTTTCGTGTCAGAACAAAAGTTATATTTTTGAAAATTTTGGGAAAAATAGTGTTAAATTATTATTGACCGGAAATCTTGTTGACGGGAGAAAAAAATTAACTGCAAAATTACGGCCTGGTAAAAAAATTATTTTGCGTTAATTTTAATAAAATGTTGAAATTAAATGTTTTAATTTTAATATTATGTTACAATATTATTTTTATAGAAAAATGTTTTGGGGAAGTAAAAGAAGGTACTGAGGCGGGTTATATAATTACAAATAAAATATACTGGCGTGGAGATAATTTATTAAAAGGCAGTAATTATTGTACAAATTTAACTGTAAATACCAATGCAGGCGGGGAAATTGTTTTTGTTGATCCGGATAAATTCAGTATTAAAGGAGTTACCAATTTTTATTTAATAAAGTTAAAGAATTGGGGAAATGCGGTTGATAAATATAATTTATTTGTATTGAGTACGAATTACAGCAGTTCGCCTCCTGCGAGTAATTGGATAGCAGGATTTAAGTTTGGCGACTCAGTAACAATGAGTATAACTGTTACTAATTATAAAACCAATAGTTTTTATTTTTTTATATATGCAAAGGAAAATGCTTTGCCGGGCAGTTAGGGTGAGTTTGAAATTGCAGTACAGTCTGTGTCTTCAAGTAAAAGTAACATAAATACAAATGTATATATTGGCGATAATTGTTTTACATACGGCGGACCTACAAATACGGGTTTGGGAATGGGATATGCAGGAGGCTCATTTGTAAGTATTATTTCAAATGGAACTCCTGATGTTAAAAATAACGGCTATTTAATAATGTAAAAATTGTCTCAAATAAATATAGGCAGTGAAGCAGTATATATTACATCCGTAAAATCTGTTTATTTTAAATCCCTCAAAATTCTGTGTTTTTAACTAATACTGTCAGCTGGACAAATTGGATTTTTGAAGTATCTACTAATGTATCACCTGACAACGGATATAATTCTTCAGACTATATAGACCTGGTCGGTGTTGACAGAACTCGCATTAGATATATTCGCTGGAAAAAATATAAAATGAAGTTTGATGAAAAAGCACGCCTTTATTATAAAGTTATAATTAAATAATGGCAAATTGTAAATCGTATGTTTTACCACAGGGAATGTTTTTATAATTAACCTTTCAAGCCGGACATAACAATGCCTTTCTTAAAAAATCTCTGTACAAACAGGTATACTATTATTACAGGCACGATAGCAAGTACTGCAGCTGCCATCAGCAGATTATACTGCGTAGAATACATTGACTGGAACATTGATATACCTACCGGCAATGTCATCTTATTTAATGA
>CAYQNP010000273.1:0-17096 GCA_964418785.1 uncultured Spirochaetia bacterium
TATTGAAGCTATTAAAGAAGCCCTGTTGAAATCATATATTCGCGTAATGAAAAGTGATAGCGTTCTAATTACAGTTGAGAATGACGAATTAAAAATGTACCAGAAAAAACTTGTTGTTGAAACTGTTCGTGATGAACTGGAAGAAATCTCGCTTGAGGACGCAAGAAAAATTAAAAAAGATGCTGTGCTCGATGAAGAAGTTTTAATATTAATGAATCCTGAAGAAATGGGAAGAATTGCAGCACAAATTTCACAGCAAACTATTATGTCCAATATAAAAGAAAAAGAAAAAGATATTTTATACGAGAAATATAAAGAAAAAGAAGGGCAAATTATAGCAGGATTGTTTCAAAGAAAAACTCGAAAATCAGACATTATAGTTGATTTAGGTGATATAGAAGGTATCTTACCTTATGAAAGACAGATGCCGAAAGATAGAGTAAAAATAGGTGAAAAGGTAAGAGTTTACATAAAATCAGTAGAAAAAGATAAAAATAATAATGTCCGAATATTACTGACTCGAACTAATCCGGAATTTGTTCAAAATTTATTTGAAATTGAAGTACCGGAGATAGTAAACGGATTAATTGAGATAAAAGGTATATCACGAGATGCCGGGGAAAGAACAAAAATAGCTGTTTATTCAGATGCTCCGGATATAGACCCTGTTGGAGCATGTGTAGGTATGCGCGGAGCAAGAATCCAGACGATTATTCGAGAACTCGACGGAGAAAAGATTGATATTGTTCGTTGGGATGAAGATATTGCAAAATTTATAAAGAATATATTAAATCCTATTCCTGTAATAAATGTAAAATTAAATCCGGAAGAAAAAACCGCAATGGTTGTTGTTCCTAAAGATCAATTATCAACTGCCATAGGTAAAGGCGGAAAAAATGTTCGACTTGCCGCAATATTAACCGGCTGGACTATAGATATTAAAAGTTCTGAGGACTTTGAAAAACTTGTACAGGCAGAAGAATCCCGGGAAATGCTTAAAAATCTGTTTCAGGATGTGGCAGCAGATACAGTTGCTGAAGAGGAAACAGAAAAAGAAACTCCGAAAGAAGAGACTGTTAATTTCGACGAAATTGCAGAAAAAGTAAGACAACAACGACGTGCAGAAGAGGAAGAGGAAGAAGAAGAAATTTCTATTGAAGAACTTCCGGATGTACCGGGGCATATACTGAAAAAATTAAAAGATAACGGTTACGAAACAATTGAAAGTATTATTGACCTCTCCGAAAAAGAATTACTGAAAATTCCTGGAATCGGAAAGAAAAATGCAGAATTAATACTAAAATCACTTGAAGAAAATGTAAAAGTTATTGAAGAATAGAAGAACATAGGAGGTTAGTTAACCAAAGTGCCAGAAAAGAAAAAAAAGAAAATAGTTATTATAAAGAAAAGAAGTGATGCTAAAAAGTCTCATACAGAGAAAGATTTAAAACCAAAAGAAACAGTTTCTCCTAAAACTTCTGAGAAAGATATAAAAAAGACACCTAAACCTGCAGAACAGAAAACTCAAGAGCAAAAAAGCAAACCTAAAAGTCCTGTTGAAAAAAATACTCAGGAAGAAAAATCAACACACAAAACACCTTATAAGAAAGGCGCTACATATAAACGCCATGAATACAGAAAAAAAGACCAGGAATTTGAAAAAGAGATCGTAACAAAGAAAAAAGAAGAACAAAAACCTCAACAGAGAATTCTGCCAAAAGAGATTACTATCACCAACACGATTACAATAGGTGAGCTTGCTAAAAAATTAAACATAAAAGGGAATGAACTCATCAGAAAAATGATGAGCATGGGTGAAATGGTTACTATTAATCAGGTAATAGATTCAGATACAGCAACTCTTGTATGCGAAGAATTTGGAGTTAAAGTAAAAGTTGTTTCTTTATACGAAGAAACGAAAATAGTTCTTGACGAAGAAGATAAAGAAGAAGATTATAAAGAGCGGAATCCTGTTGTAACCATAATGGGGCATGTTGATCATGGCAAGACCCTACTTCTCGACACAATTCGACATTCAAATATAGCGGAACGAGAAGCCGGGAAAATAACACAGCACATTGGTGCATACAAAGTAAAAATAAACTTTAAAGGAGAAGATAAATATATAACTTTTGTTGACACGCCGGGGCATGCTGCATTTACCACTATGAGAGCAAGAGGTGCAAAAGTTACAGATATTGTTATCATAGTAGTAGCTGCGGATGACGGTATAATGCCCCAGACAATTGAATCCATTAATCACGCAAAAGAAGCAGATGTACCGATTATAGTTGCAATAAATAAAATAGATCTGCCCGGTGTCGAAGGTAATATTGAAAAAATAAAACAGGAACTTACAAACTACGGGCTTGTTGCTGAAGAATGGGGCGGTGATGTTATTATGGTACCTATTTCTGCCAAAGCAAACAAAAATATTGACACACTGCTTGAAGCAATTCTATTACAGGCAGAAATTCTCGAACTTAAAGCCAACTATAATATAAAAGCAAAAGGCATTGTGCTTGAAGCTTCTCTCTCAAAAAGTCGGGGCGCGGTTGCAACTATCCTCGTTCAGCACGGAATATTACATATTGGAGAGCCTTTTGTATGCGGTATATACTCCGGTAAAGTACGAGCAATGTTTGATGATTGGGGAAATCAATTAAAAGAAGCAGGCCCGTCTACACCGGTATTAATAACAGGACTTGACGGTGTACCTCAAGCCGGTGACCCGTTTCAGGCAGTCGAAACTGAAAAATACGCACGACAAATCAGCCAAAAAAGAAAAGAATTAAAAAAAGAAGATATTGTGAAAAATATTAATAAAGTTACTCTTGATAATCTTTATGAACAGATTAAAAAAGGAAAAATAAAAGAACTTAAAATTGTATTAAAAGCTGATGTTGAAGGTTCCCTTGAAGCACTAAAGAGTTCTCTTGAAAAATTATCTAATGATGAAGTACAGGTTAAAATTATTCACGGAGCTCTTGGAGAAATTACAGATACCGATATTATGCTGGCTTCGGCTTCTTCGGCTATTATAATAGGCTTTAATGTGAAAATCCCGAAAAAAGTAGATGAACTTGCAAAAAAAGAGAATGTAAACATACGCACTTATAGGATAATTTATGATGCAATAGAAGAAGTTAAAAAAGCACTTGAAGGTTTGCTGGAACCTTTAATAAAAGAAGAAGGACGCGGCCTGGCGGAAGTTAAAGAGATATTTAAAATATCTAAAATGGGTATTGTTGCAGGCAGCATTGTTACTGAAGGCAAAGTAGTTAAAGGTGATAAAGCCCGCGTTGTCCGTGACGATAATATTATTTATGAAGGTAAAATCGAAGACTTAAAAAGATTTAAAGATAGTGTAAAAGAAGTAAAAGAAGGTCAGGAATGCGGAATTTATCTCGGCCCTGATTTTAAAGATATTCAACCGGGTGATAAAATCGAAAGCTATCTTATTACAAAATTAGCAAGAACTTTATAAAATGATTGTGGGTGTTTGTAAATTAATATATCATTTTCCGGATGTAAATAACTTAAAACAAAAAAGAAGCAAATTAAATTCTATTAAAGATACATTCCGCCGTAAATATAATATCTCTATTGCTGAAGTCGATTTCCTTAATCTATGGCAGAAAACACTTCTGGGTATAAGTATGGTGTCTAATAATAAAGTGTTTATTGAAAAAAATTTATCTCGATTAATTAATGAAATAGAAAACCTGCACTTCGGGTATATAAGCGATGTTAAAATAGAATTTTTATACATAGGAGAAACATATTGAAAAAATACCGATTAAAAAGATTTAACGAAATTTTAAAACATGAAATCAGCGACTTAATGCTAAAAGAACTTAAAGACCCGAGAATAAAAGGCATTATCACTGTAACTGATGTGGAAGTGGCACAAGACGCAAAATCTGCTAAAGTCTACCTGAGCATTTTCGGAGTATCTGACGAAGAAGCAAAAAAAGTACTTGACGGGTTCAGGAGCGCTGAACATTTTATTAAACATAAACTTCTAAAAAACTTAAGATTAAGATATGCCCCTGACTTAATCTTTATTAAAGATGACAGTATAGAACGCGGTTCAAGAATCGTCGATAAACTGACAAAATTAAAAGAAAATAATGAAAATGGAGTAGATAATGATTAAAGATAAGAACATTTTTTCAAAATTCTGGAAAGAATTAAATTCTTATAATGATTTTATGATTACTACACATGTAAACCCGGATGGAGACGCAATAACCAGTGTTATACTAATGGGTTATATTTTAAGCAAATTAAACAAAACTTATAAAATAGTATTAAACTCCCCTATTCCTGAAAAACTTCAATTTTTAACAAATAAATATTATAATATTTTAATTCCTGAACTTCTTATTGTACCTGATGGAGTAGATTTATTAACTCAATTTAAAGAGAATTATTTTCCTGAAGCAATTATAATTCTTGACACCTGCGGTGAAGAGAGACTTGCTGAATTTAAAAAATATTTCAATAAGGCTAAAGCAATATTAAATGTAGACCACCATATAGGGAAAAGAGGTTTCCCCGGTGTAGCCGATGTTGTAAATGAAACAGCAGCTTCTACAGGTGAAGTTATTTTCGATATACTGAAAGAAAATAATTTTGAATTAGATAAGACTTCAGCGGAATTAATATACACATCAATAGTAAACGACACACGATTTTTCACACAGCCTAACACAACTGCTCATACTCATCTAATCGCAGCAGAATGCACAAATAAAGGTGTAGATGCAGAAGAGGTATATCAAACTTTCAGCGAAATATCGTACCCTGCTCTGCTTACTTACGGGAAAATTTTTTCCAGAGCAAAGAAAGAAAAAAATATTATATGGAGTTATGTTACAAAAGAAGAACTCACAGATGTGCCCCGGGGCGAACTTGACGGCTTAATAGAAAAATTAAGAGATGTTAAGGATACAGATACAGCATTGTTATTCAAAGAAATTGACACAAATAAAATAAAAGTAAGCATGCGCGGTAAATTCGGTGTTGATGTTTATAAAGTCGCCAATAAATATAACGGCGGCGGACATAAACAGGCCGCCGGCTGTACTATGCAAAAATCAATGGATGATGCTATTGATATTATTCTAAAAGAGTTTCGCAAATAGAACTATGTCGGAAATTTCAGGAGTATTAAATATAAATAAACCTGCCGGTACTACAAGCGCTGATTACCTTGCTTTTATAAAGAAAAAATTAAATCTCAATAAGGTGGGTTATGCTGGAACTATTGATAAATTTGCTCAGGGTGTTCTCCCTATCCTTATAAATAAAGCTACAAAAATTGCTCAATGGGTAGACGGCGCAACTAAAGAATATATCGCTAAAATTAAATTCGGAATTAATACCGATACTAACGACATTACCGGAAATATAATTAATGAAGATAAAAATTTTAAATTGGATATACCTGAATTCTTAATTACTTTAAACTCTTTTATTGGAGAACAAATGCAGGTACCCCCTCTTTTCTCTGCTAAAAAAATCAACGGTAAAAGAGCAAGTGACCTCGTCAGAAAAGGTGAAAAAGTAGAACTTAAACCGGAAAAAATCACTATTTTTAATATTGAAGTAGAAAATATTAATACTGAAACCAATATTGCTGAATTAAAAATAACATGCTCTAAAGGTACTTTTATCCGCGCACTTGCAAGAGATATCGGTGAAAAACTTAATACCTATGCCACTGTAGTAGAATTAATAAGAACTAAAAACGGTATCTTTAATATTCAAGAATCCATTGATAAACAAACTATTGAAAATACAACTTCTGTTTCTCAATTAAAAGTATTTTCAATGAACGAAGTACTTAATAATTTTAAAGAATTAAATATTATTTCTTCATATAAAAAACTTATTCTTAACGGGAAGTTTATAAATAAATTCTACTTTCATAATTATGAAGATATAAACTCTGACGGGATATACAGAATTATTGATAATAACAGTAATCTCATTGCTTTAATAGAATATAAAAATAAAAAATTCCACTATCTGCGAGTATTTAAATGATAATAAAAGAGAATTTAAAATTTAATAATTATAAAGATACACCTGTAAATATGAGTCTCGGAACTTTCGATGCGCTTCACCTGGGTCATCAAAAAGTATTAAAAAAACTTATATCAGAAAGTAAAAAAGATAATGTAAAAAGTGTTGTATTTACTTTCCAGAACAGACCGAGAAACTACTTTACAGGAAAGAAAAATGATATAGTAACTCCTAATGATGCAAGAAAAGTTATATTTAAAAGATTGGGGATAAATATTCTCGTATTTATAAAATTCAACAAATCTATTGCAACAATGGAGCCTGAAAGTTTTATAAAAAAAATAACTTCATTGTTTAAAATAAACAAAATTATTGTAGGAGAAGATTTTCAATTCGGCAAAAATAAAAAAGGGAATATTGAACTTCTGAAAAAATTATCTGTAAAATACAATTATAAAATCACTGCAATAAAAAAAGCAAAATATAAGAACAGAGATATCAGCAGTTCATGGATACGACAACTTATCAAAGAAGGAGACATAAAAACAGCAAACAGAATACTCGGGAGAGAATTTTTTATCACAGGCAAAGTTATTAAAGGAAAAGGTATCGGACGAGAGATAGGCTTCCCTACTCTAAACTTAAAATTAGACCACCCCGACCAGATTCTCCCTTCACAGGGTGTATATATAACAAAAGTTCAAATAGGAAATAAACTATATTGGGGAATGACTTATTTCGGACATACAAGAATTAAAAACAGGTTCGTAATAGAGACAAATATCTTTGATTTTAACAAAAATGTTTACAATAAAAAAATTTCAATTTTTTTAATAAAAAAGTTGCGGAACGATTTTAAAATTATTAAATTAGATGAATTAAGAGCTCTTTTAAATAATGATAGAAAAAAGGCTTTAAAATTTATAAACAGAATGGAGGTTAAAAAAAGATGAATTTAACTAAAGAAGAAAAGGAAATGATTATCAATAAGTACAAATTGCATGATTCAGATGTTGGTTCTGTAGAAGTACAGGTTGCTATGCTTACCCACAAAATTAATGCTTTACAGGAACATTTTAAAATGCATAAAAAAGATTTTCATTCCCGTGTAGGATTATTAAAAATGGTCGGTAAAAGACGACGACTTTTAAATTATCTGAAAAGAAAACATCTGGAAAGATATCGAAGTCTAATTGAGAAATTAGGTTTAAGAAAATAATCAGGAGGAACATTAAATGAGTGAACGTGTGACAATGAAATTGCGTGATGACGAATTAATAATTGAAACGGGCAAACTTGCAAAACAGGCAAATGGAGCTGTGTATATTCAATACGGAGGTACAGCTGTAATAGTGCCTGTAACAGCATCAAAAAAACCTGTTGAAGGTCTGGATTATTTCCCCTTATCAGTAAATTATCAGGAAAGGATGTATGCTTCAGGTAAAATCCCGGGAGGTTTCTTTAAAAGAGAAGGCAGACCCACTGTTAAAGAAATTCTTGTGTCTCGTTTAACAGACAGACCTATAAGACCTCTCTTCCCGGAAGGGTTTAGAAACGAAGTACAGATTATCCCAACTACAGTATCTGCAGATCAGATTAATCCTCCGGATATACTCGCTATTATCGGCGCTTCTGCTGCATTAACTGTATCAGATATACCTTTTAACGGCCCTATCGGTGCTGTGAGAGTAGGTAAAATTAACGGAGAATTAATTGTAAATCCGACTTTCCTTGAAATTGAAGAAAGCAGTATTAATATAGTTGTTGCAGGAACTAAAAACGGTGTACTTATGGTTGAAGGAGAATCCAGAGAAGTAACAGAAGAAGAAATGCTTGAGGCTGTTGAATTTGCCCATAAAAATATAGTGAAAATAGTAGAACTGCAGGAAGAACTTTTAAACAAAGTCGGTGCTAAACCGAAAATGTCTCCTCCTCTTTATTCAATAAATGAAGATTTAAAAAGAGATACTGAAGAATTAATTACTGACAAATTAAAAGAACTTTTTAACAGTGTTACCACAAAACAGCAGAGAAATAATACTATTGAATCTTTATTTGAAGAAGCAACTGAAAAATTGAAAGATAAATATGAAGAGACAGTTGAAAATTTTGGAAATCAGTTAAAAGATATTTTTAAAGAAATAGAAAAGAAGATTGTAAGAGATAAAATTCTAAATGAAAAGAAGAGAATAGACGGCAGAGGACTTACTGACGTAAGGCCTATAACTATTGATTTAGGCATATTACCGCGAGCGCACGGTTCTGCTGTATTTACCCGGGGCGAAACTCAAAGTCTTGGTGTTGCAACTCTTGGAACTGCTGACGACAAACAAAGATTTGACGATATAGAAGGAGAAGAAACTTCCAGTTTTATGCTCCACTATAATTTCCCGCCTTACAGTGTCGGAGAAACAGGAAGAGTTGGCTCACCGGGCAGACGAGAAATAGGACACGGTATGCTTGCAGAAAGAGCTTTATCTTCTATTCTGCCGCCTGATGATAAATTCCCGTATACAATACGACTTGTGTCGGAAATCCTTGAATCAAACGGCTCATCTTCTATGGCAACTGTATGCAGCGGTTGTCTCGCTCTTCTCGACGCAGGTGTGCCTATTAAAGATTCTGTGGCCGGAGTGGCTATGGGACTTATTATGGATTCCCCGGAAAAATTCGCTGTTCTTACAGATATTCTCGGCGAAGAAGATCACCTCGGCGATATGGACTTTAAAGTTGCAGGAACTCGAAACGGTATTACTGCTTTCCAGATGGATATTAAAATCGACAGTATTACTTTCGATATTATGAAACAGGCTCTTGCTCAGGCTAAAGAAGGCAGACTGCATATACTTGATAAAATGGATGCAATGATAAGTAAACCTACTGAATTATCTGAATTTGCACCTAAAATCAAAAATATTCAGATACCAAAAGATAAAATCGCTATGGTAATAGGTCCGGGTGGAAGTAATATTAAAAAAATTATCCAGGAAACAGATACAAATATCTCAATAGATGATGACGGTATTGTAAATGTATCCGGTAAAAAAATCGAAAATGTCGATGCTGCAGTTGAGATTATCCAGAATATGACAATGGACCTCGAAGTAGGAAAAATTTATACTGGTAAAGTAGTTAGAATTACTGACTTCGGTGCTTTTGTGGAATTACCCGGCAGAAAAGACGGGTTGCTCCATATATCTAAAATAACTGACCACAGAATTAATAAAGTTGAAGATGTTCTTAAAATAGGTCAGGAAATTAAAGTTAAAGTTGCTAAAATAGATGAACACGGTAGAATAAATCTATTAATGCGGGGTGTTGAACAGTAATATATATGTAAAGCAGGCAGCAGTATTTACTCTGCCTGCTCTATCCTTCCTTTACCTTAATTTTAAAAATTAATTGACTTTGAATTTAAAATAATTAATCTCATACCAATATGAAATTGAAAAATATTAGAAATTTTTCTATAATTGCACATATTGACCACGGGAAATCCACTTTATCAGACAGGTTCCTGGAAATTACCGGGCTAAAGAAAAAAAATTCCAATGAACTCGTTCTTGATAATATGGACCTTGAAAAAGAACGCGGTATCACTATAAAATCTCAGACAGCAAGAATGAGTTTTAAGGCTAAAGACGGAAATGAATATATTTTAAACCTTATAGATACACCCGGACATATGGATTTCAACTATGAAGTATCCCGTAGTCTGGCTGCCTGTGAAGGAGCTTTACTCCTTATTGATGCTACACAGGGAATTGAAGCACAGACTATTGTTAATTATAATCTGGCTCTTGATAATAATCTTACTATAATTGGTGTTATAAACAAAATAGATTTACCTTCCGCTGATGTTGACAGAATATTAACTGAAATTGAAAATATCTTAATTATACCTAAAGAAGAAGTTTTTAAAACAAGTGCAAAAACAGGAGTTGGAGCTGAAGAATTATTGCAGGCAATTGTAGATATAATTCCTCCGCCGGAAGGTGAATTAAACGCACCTTTAAAAGCACTTATTATAGATTCTTATTATGACCCGTTTAGAGGTGTTATTTTAAAAACCAGAATCTTTGACGGAGAGATTAAAGCAGGAGATAAAATTGTATTTATGTCCTCCGGCCACTCTTATGAAGTTGATGAGGTCGGGATTTATCAACTGGAGCATAAGAAAAAAGACAAATTATCTGCAGGTGAAGTCGGATATATTATAGGCGGTATAAAAAAAATATCTGATGTTAATATTGGTGATACTATTACAACAGCTTCCAATCCTGCAAAAGAACCGCTCCCCGGCTTTAAAGAAATGAAACCAATGGTTTTTGCCGGAATATTTCCTATAGACAGCGAAAAATATGAAGATTTAAAAGTGGCTATTGAAAAATTAAAACTGAACGATGCTGCACTTATTTCTACACCTTATAACTCTCCTGCTCTCGGATTCGGATTCAGATGCGGTTTTCTCGGACTCCTGCACCTTGAAATAGTACAGGAACGAATCGAACGAGAATTCGGTATTGAAATTATTGCTACCGCCCCGAATGTAAGTTATAGAATATATTTAAAACCCGATGAATATATTGAGATAACTAATCCGGCTGATTTCCCGGAAAAACAGAAAATTTTTAAAACCGAAGAACCTTTTGTTAAAGCTATTATTATTGTGCCGAATGATTTTGTAGGTAATGTTATGCAGCTGATGCAGGAAAGTAGAGGCATTTACAAAAGTACTGAATACCTGGATGCAACTCGTGTGGAACTTATTTACGAAGTACCTTTTGCCGAAATAATATTCGATTTCGTCGATAGACTAAAATCTGTGACTAAAGGCTATGCTTCTTTTGATTATGAATTAATAGGTTTTAGAGAAGCTGAACTGGTGAAAATCAACATACTGGTTCATAAAAAAATCGTTGATGCACTTTCTATAATCGCACACAAGGAAAAGGCTTATTATCAGGCTCGTAAAATAGTCTCCAAACTAAGAGAAGTAATCCCGAGACAATTATTTGAAGTTGCAATTCAGGCTTCCATTGGCTCTAAAGTCATTGCAAGAGAATCTGTAAAAGCTATACGCAAAGATGTAACTTCGAAATGTTATGGCGGCGATATTACCAGAAAAAGAAAATTATTAGAAAAACAGAAAAAAGGTAAAAAAAGAATGAAAATGATTGGGACCGTTGAAGTCCCGCAGGAAGCTTTCCTGTCTATTTTAAAAGTAAAATAATTTTGAGGTGGTTTTATGGAAACAGTTCAAATAAAAAGGAAAACAAACGAAACCGATATAGATTTAAAACTAACGATACACGGCGAAGGTAAATGCAGTATAAACATTGAAATCGGATTTTTTAAACATATGCTTGAGTCTTTTTGTAAACACAGCAGTATTAACCTTGACATAACCGCAAAAGGTGATATAGAAGTAGATTTTCATCATACAGTAGAGGATATCGGCATATGCCTGGGTATGGCTTTTGATAAAGCACTTGGAGAGAAAAAAGGTATTAAGCGTTTCGGCTGGGCTTCTGTACCTATGGACGACAGCTTAAGCTCTGTCTCTATTGATATATCAGGAAGACCATACCTTGTCTATAAAGTAAATTTCCCAACTGAAAAAATCGGAACTTTTAATGTAGAACTGTTTAAAGAATTCTTTAAAGCATTCTCTGATAATGCAAAACTTAATCTTCATATCATAAACGAGTATGGAGAAAATTCACATCATATAATCGAATCTGTTTTTAAAGCATTTGCAAAAGCCTTAAGTATGGCTGTAGAAATTACCGGCAATAATGATATTCCTTCAACCAAAGGCACATTATGACAAAAAAGATTGCAATTATTGATTATAAAATGGGCAATATTAAAAGTGTACAGAAAGCATTCAAATATATGGGTTTTGATGCAGAATTAACAAAATCTAAAAGAAAAATAAAAAACAGTTTTGGTCTTGTACTGCCGGGTGTCGGTGCATTCGGCGATGCAGTAAAAAACCTGCATGACGCTGGTATTTTTGAACTCCTGAAAACTGAAATATTAAACGGTAAACCGTTTCTTGGAATTTGTCTTGGCCTGCAACTGCTGTTCCAGAAAAGTGAAGAAAATAAGGGTATTGAAGGCTTGTCTGTCTTTAAAGGAAGTGTAAAAAAATTTAAACTTAAAAACTTAAAAATTCCGCACATAGGATGGAATCAAATAAATATAGTAAAAAGAAATAGTCTGTTAAATAATATTAAAAATAATGCTTTCTTTTATTTTGTACATTCCTATTATGTACTCCCGACTAATAAAAAAATAATATCAACAACAACAGACTATGGAATAAATTTTGTTTCAGGCGTAAATAAGGATAATATCTTTGCCTTTCAATTTCATCCTGAAAAAAGCCATAATGAAGGCTTAACTATTATAAAAAATTTTGGAGAGTTATGTGTTAGTAATTCCGGCAATTGATTTAATGAATAATAAATGCGTAAGACTTGTACAGGGAAAATTTTCTGATTACAAAGTATATTACGATGACCCTATTATTCCTGCTCAGAAGTTTAAAGAGGCAGGAATAAAATTATTGCATATTGTTGATCTTGATGGGGCTAAAACAGGAGAAATGAAAAACCTGAATATTATCAAAAAGATTATTTCAGATGTTAAAATAAATGTAGAGGTAGGCGGCGGAATAAGAAGTGTTGCAACTATAGAAAATTTAATTGCTCTCGGTATTAAAAGAATTATTCTGGGTACTAAAGTAATAGAAGATTTAGATTTCTTATATAAAATAAAAAAATTTGCTGAATATATAATTATAGGAACAGATCTAAAAAATAATAAACTCGCAACTCGGGGATGGGTTAATGAAGCAGATATATCTTTAGCAGACTTCGTAAAAATACTTACTGATAACGGATTTAAAGAAATTATTGTAACGGATATCAGTAAAGACGGGATGCTTACAGGAGTGAATGCAGACTTTTACAATGAACTTGCAGAAAAATTTCCCGGCATAAATATTGTAGTATCCGGCGGGGTGCACTCTATTGACGATATTAAAAATATAAAAAAATTAAATAAACATAATATAACAGGTATTATTATTGGAAAAGCTATTTATGAAGGAAAAATAAAGATTAATGACTTAAAAAATTTGTAAAATTTCGGAGGAGAAATGGAAAAAATATTTACAGAAGAGTTTATTTTAAATATATTTAAAGAAACAGAAGCATTATTAAACGGACATTTCAAATTATCTTCAGGATATCATAGCGATACTTATCTGCAATGTGCTAAAGTTATGCAATATCCTGAATTAAACAGTATATTGAGTTCCCTAATTGCTTCCCATTTTAAATCAGACAATATAAACCTTGTAATAGGACCGGCGATAGGCGGAATAACACTTGCTTACGAAGTTGCAAGGAAATTAGGAGCAAGAAGCATCTTTGCAGAACGAAGCGGACAGGAAAGAAAAATGAGTTTCAGACGAGGGTTCAAAATCAATAAAAATGATACTATCTTAATTGTCGAAGATGTAATTACTACCGGCGGCTCTATAAAAGAAATTATTGAACTATTAAACTCTGAAGGAATAAATATTTCCGGAGTTGCAAGTATTGTTGACAGAAGTAACGGTTCTGTTAAACTGCACTCAAAACAGGTCTCTTTACTCCATATCTCTGCTCCGAAATATGAGCCGGATAAATGCCCCCTATGCGAAAAAAATATTCCTATTGATACTCCCGGAAGTAAATTCGTCTAATCTTTATTCTCTGCCTTAATTAACAACGGCAATATTGTTAATGCTCCTGCTGCACAGCTTATCATGGAAATTGCTATGAGGCCGCCAAGAAATTTTATCGGCAGAAATGACGATAATAACAGAACAGAAAATCCTATTGCCACAGAAAATGCATTAAATAATATCGGTTTCCCCGTTGTTATTATAGCAGCCTTAATACGCTGCTCTTCATCTTTTCCCGCTGTATCTATATAACTTGAAATATAATGTATTGCATAATCTATACCGACTCCGATAACAACAGCTGATAACATTGCTGTTACATGACTTAAATCTATTCCTAACCACCCCATAAGCCCAAAATCAACTACTACCGCTACAGATAACGGTATAATACTGTATAACCCGAATCTTACCGACTTAAATGAAAAACCGGAAATTATAAATACAAAAAATAAGGAAACGATTATACTTAAAAGACAACTCTTAATTAATAAAAATACAAGTTCTGAAAAAAAGACAGACGAACCTGTAAGATAAATTTTTATGTCTGAAAAATTTTCTTTTTTAATATATTTCTCGAGTTTATAAACCAACTTTCTGATAACCTTTGTAGACGATGATTTTACTCTTGCATTTATAACGGCTGTTTTGTAATCATAATCTACAAATCTGTCAAAATCTGATGAATCTCCTGACATAGAATATAATAACAAAAGCTGGGATACCTGTGCCTTATTCTCCGGAATTTTATTATACTTTTCAGAACCCTGAAATACTTTGTTTAATTTTTTGATTATATCTGCAATACTTCGTACAGGCCCTGTTATTGTATCCTTCTTTAAATAACTTTCTATCTTCAACATATTCTTTAATGTTCGCGGTTCCTTAATATCTCCTTCTATCATTATATTCAAATCAACAGACCCTCCGAAATTACTGTTTAAAAATTCAGAATCTTTCTTAACTTTACTGTCTGCCGGGAAAAAAGATTCAGGATTCATTTCTATATTTATATATTTTATTCCGTATATAGAAAAAATAATAAGAACTGTAAATATAACAAAAATAATCTTTTTATTCTTTTTCAGATTATCACTTAAATTATAAATCAATTTATCAAAAATTCCTCTGCCTTTATCTTTCTCCTGAAAAACTGAAACCTTTGATAATTTAAGCATTGCAGGGAGAAAAAATAAAGATAACATTAATGCCCACAAAACTCCTATCGAAATAAAAATACCGTAAGTACGCAATGCCGGCAGTACTGCTGTTGTTAAAGATAAAAAACCTATTATTGTGGTTACAGAGGTAAGTATTACAGGAAGCATTAAACTATCAAGCATAAAAAAAATCGACTCTTCTTTGCTCTTTCCTGATTTCAGATAATCGTGAAATCGCGTTATAAGATGAATACTATCTGCACATGCTATTGATATTAAAATTACAGGCATTGATGATGTTACTATTTTAAGCGGTATGTTTAACCATGACATAAGTCCCAGCGTGAACATAACACTCCCGCCGATTATCATCCCTGTAATTCTTAAACCTGCAATGTCCTTTAAACTAAGATATAGTACTATCATTAATATAAAGGCTACAATTGGTATAAGAATGAGCAAATCACTAATTATGTGATTAAATATATAACTCCTTATAACAGGCATCCCGCCTATAATTATCTCTTCAGGCTTTCTGTATTTCTCTTTTATCTTTTTTAAAAAATCATATATTTCATCTTCATCGGCTTTTTCTTTTAACATCCCTATAACTATTGCATAATCATTATTCTTTGATATAAACATATCTCTATAATCTTTATTTTTACTAATTATCTTTTTAATTCTTAAAATATCCCTGTTGTTCTGCGGAGGTTCACCTATTATATCTGTAATCACAAAACCGCTGTTGTCTGTTTCAATATTTTTTAAGTTCGCAATACTTAGAACTTTCTCTATATTATCATCCTGTGCTAATTCTTCAGTTATATTATAAATTTTAGTCAAAGCACTAATATTATATACTGAAGAACCTTTATTGCCAACTGCAACCATAACAAAATCCGGCTCGCCAAATAATTCAACAAGCCTGTCCATTATCTTCTTTGACGGAATATCATCCGGCAGTAATGACTTAAGACTTGTATCTATCTTTATTCTGTATAACCCTATACCTGCGATAATAGTCAGAAGAGAAAAAATTATCACTACCCGTCCCGGATATTTTAAAACTGTATTAATTATTCTTTTTTTCATTATTATATCCTTTTACTGTACATTTACACCTGATACTTTCCCTGTTTCAAGGAACATTCTATCCTTAACTATAATTTTATCACCTGCTGAAATATTTCCTTCCGGCTTGTCTATTACAACTATTCTATTACTGAATTCTTCAGAACCGAACAGATGCTTTGCGATTTTTTCTTTTGTATCTCCGGGACGGGCAAGTATTATAGGAAACATTACTTTATCTCCAGGTTTTAAAAAATCATAATTCTGTAGATAATTAAATTTTGCAACCCCTTTAATATATTTCCTGTATTCCAGTGAATTTGTTAATTGTAAAACTTTATTTATAATTGAAACCAGATTTTCACCATTGCCTACTGTGTATGTATATCTGCTTTTCATCTCCTCTGTAACTCCGCTTGCTATTAGAATCTTTTCTATATTTACTGTAAAAACAGAATAATCGGTCCATCTATTAAACGGATCACAGGCTCTTACTTTAAAATACCATACACCCGGTTTTATATTTTTAAACTTTACTGTTTTTTTGCGAGTATTGATATGTTCCGGCGGAACCTCTTCTTTTAACTGAGTAAATATATAACTGTATCCTTTTATATCTCTATTATCCGACATACTCCACTTAAAAACAGGAGATAAATTATTTGAGGGAATAAACTCTTTATGCGTTGGAGATGATATTATAGGAGCAGACGGAACATCAGAATTTACCATAAATTTATAGGTACTCGTTTTACTCCAGTTCCCGGAATTATCTATACTCCGTAAATGAAAATAATAAATACCATTTGCAGGACAATTATATACATACTTTCTCTGCATCGGCGTGAGATTAATTATATCAGGCTCTGTATCCTTATTTCTGTCTATTATATAACTGTATCCTTTTATTCCTGAATCGTCTCTGCTTTGCTTCCACTTTAATATGACTTTTGTTTTATATGACCATTTATCCTCTTTATGAGTAGGAGAATATACAACCGGCGGATTGCATATGTTATCTCTTTCTTTAAAATAAATATCAGAACTCCTTCTGTACTCTTTCTGGTAAATTAAACTTAAATTATTAT
>CAYQNP010000274.1:0-2699 GCA_964418785.1 uncultured Spirochaetia bacterium
TAAAGCAAAATATTAATAAGTAAAACAGCAAGTAATAAAATAAAATTCTTTTTATTCATAAAACCACCACCTCATTTATTATTCAAAGGGCATTAGAGAAAATATTTTCAGCAGATTCAATCATTTTATTAATCATAGCAACATTTTTACCGCCAGCCTGGGCTCTGTCAGGCCTGCCTCCGCCTCGACCGTTCACAATTGAAGATATATTATTTAAAATATCAACTGCATTTAACCCTTTTTCCACTAAATCCTGTGTAAGTAAAAGTAAAGAACTTAATTTACCGTCTGTTTCGTTAATAAACAGAACAGCGCCGGAATCTATCTGTTTTTTTATTCTGTCACCTATTGAGCTTAAAAATTTCATATCCTCATTTCTATATTTTTTTATAATAATTTTAGAATTATTAATATTTTTTGCCCCGGAAATAAGAGCTTTTATTTCATTATCTCCAGACATATTTTTCTTTGATTTCAGCTCTTTTTCTAATTTTTTATTGGTTTCAAGCAAGTGCTCAATTCTTTTCGGGATATCATTTTCTTTTACCTTTAAAATATGAGATATATTAAGGAGTAAATCAGTCTGATTTTGTATATATTTTACAGCTTTTTCTCCTGTTATAGCTTCAATTCTTCTTACTCCGGCAGCAATTGAAGACTCAGAAAGTATTAAAATTAATCCTATATCACCGGTTCTATCGATATGTGTTCCGCCGCAGAGTTCCATACTAAAATCGTTAATTTTAACAACGCGTACTTTTTCTCCGTACTTTTCTCCAAATATTGCAGTAGCACCCATTTTTATTGCTTCTTCTTTGTCTTTAACAAATTTTTCAACAGGGATATTTTCCTGAATCACACTATTTACCATATGTTCAATATCTTTTATCTGTTCTCGAGTTAACCCCTCATAATGCCTAAAGTCGAATCTGAGTCTGTCATCACCAACATAAGAACCTGCCTGAGTTATATGGTCTCCTACTATTTTTTTTAAGGCAGCCTGAAGCAGATGTGTAGCAGTATGATTGCGCATAATGGATTTTCTTCGTGAAGAATCAACTTCAGCAGTAACAGTATCATTAATCTTTAAAGTACCTGCTTTCAAAGTACCCCAATGCACATAGAAATTTCCGTATTTATTCGTATCATTGACAATAAACTTAACTTCTGAATTGTATATGTTTCCAGTATCGCCAATCTGTCCACCCATTTCAGCATAAAATGGTGTTTTATCAAGAACAATACCTGCGTATTCTGAGTCGGAAAGTTCATCTGCTTTATTATTATTTTTTATTATAGCAACTACTCGGGAATCTTCTTTAAGCGAATCATAGCCTGTAAAAACAGTATGATTAATATTTTCCAGTAATTTACTTATTTCCTCTTCAGTTATATTTTTATTTGCTCCGGCCCAACTTGCCTGTCCTCGTTTTCGCTGTTCCTCCATATATTTTTCATAACCTTTTTCATCAATTTCGAGGTTATTTTCTCTGGCTATTTCTTTAGTTATATCTTTTGGAAAGCCGTAAGTATCATACAGCATAAATACATCTTTGCCGTCAATTACATTTTTATTCTCTTTTTTTAATTTATCTATTATAACAGTTATTTGATTCAGTCCGGTTTCAAGAGTAGAAAGGAATTTTTCTTCTTCGATTTTAATAAATTTCTTTATCTGTTCTTTCTTATCTTTAAGATCTGTGTAGAAATCTCCCATAATATCAGTCAAATCGTCTACAAGTAAAAACAATTTTGGCTCAGAAACGCCCAATTTTCTCAAATGCCTTTCTGCCCTGCGTAAAATTTTTCTTAACACATAGCCTCTGCCTTCATTTGAAAAATTTCCGCCGTCGCCAATTGAAAAAGTTAAAGCCCTGATATGGTCGGCAATAACCTGAAAAGATACATCATTGCCAGTATATTTCTTACCTGTAATTTCTTCAAGATGATTAATTATCGGCATAAATAAATCTGTATGATAATTTGATTCTTTTCCCTGTAAAAGAGTGTATAAACGCTCAAAACCCATACCTGTATCAACACTTTTCATTTTAAGAGGGGTATATGTCCCGTTTGTATCTCTATAAAATTCCATAAAAACAAGGTTCCACAATTCAATATAATCATCACTATAACCGTCTTTATTGGAATCATAGTCAAAATTATTGAAGGCTTTATAATGAATTTCAGTACAGGGGCCACAGGGGCCTACTTCGCCCATACTCCAGAAATTTTCGTCATCACCTTTTTCAATATCACCCAGGCGGATAATTTTATTATCAGGCAAGCCTATATGTTTTTTCCATACTTCATATGCTTCGTCATCATCCTTATAAATAGAGACAGCGAGTTTATTTTCCGGAAATTTTAAAATTTTAGTTAAAAATTCCCATGCAAATTCAATTGCCTCTTTTTTATAATAATCACCAAAAGACCAGTTGCCAAGCATTTCGAAAAATGTATGGTGTGTGCCGTCAAATCCTACTATTTCAAAGTCGTTATGTTTTCCGCTTACTCTAATACATTTTTGTACTGAAGTTGCTCTGGTATAACTTCTTGTCTCTTTCCCTGTTAAAACATCTTTAAATTGGTTCATTCCTGCATTTGTAAACATTAGAGTAGGGTCATCATAAGGAATAACAGGTGAACTGCTTACGATCTTATGCTCTTTTTCCTTAAAAAAATTTAAAAATTTATTT
>CAYQNP010000275.1:0-3257 GCA_964418785.1 uncultured Spirochaetia bacterium
ACGACTAAAAATAGTCCTACCGTCTGGAGCAGTTAGGAAATAATTATATTCACTTTCTCGCAGATAAGGATATAGGACTTGATGTAAGATTTAAAGTACTGATTAGCGAATATTTTACTTATTATATTAATAAATTTTCAATGAGTGCGTATAAAATAAATGATATTATAAATAATACGAAACTTGTAAATATTTTAAGATACAGCAAAAAATATAAAATAGAAATCAATACAAAACCTGTGAAAGAGATAATTATAAAAGAGATAGATTCTATAAAGTTTAAGATTTTAAAACATAATTACATAGAGTACATAGAAACTTTATACAATATTTTAGAACTAAGTAATAAGGCAGGATTTAATGATATAAAAGATTATTTACAGGAAGAAGTTTTTTATATATTGAGGAAATCCGTAATACCGAGGATTAATAATTTAATCGGGAGACTGAAATTTAATGATACAGATTCGCATATAAAGACGGATAAATATACGATTAATGAATATAAAAGTCTGCTGCTGTTTGTCAATTTAGCAGACAGATTGGGGATAGAGGTAGGGGAATATAAAAAAATATTGGAAGGCAGATAAAAGATTATTTTATAATAACTTTAAATTTTAATTTTCCGTTCTGAGTCGGGTTAACAGGTGTATCGAGTTCCCATTTGATTTTTTTAATTTTAAAAACATTTGTATTTGTATCGAACGATGAAGGCAGCCAGATAATATTGGTATAATTTGTTGCATAAAATACAGAAGCACTTCCGGCATGCAGTGTATTTGATACTTCTGCAGAATTTGTTATTAATACAACAGTTTCAGGCAGGGATTCTATTATAGAGAAATTATATGCAGGAGTAGATGAAATATTAGAATATTTAATTGTATAGGTCAAAGTTTCGAAAGGTTTAGCAGTTAAATTATCTACACTTTTAGAAATATATATTTCCGGTAAACCTAAAAAATGCAGGTATCCCTCAGTATCAGTGTCTGATATCCATTTGTCTGTTGCATTAATATTAACAGATTCAACACTTGAGTCTATTATCATAAGAGTAACAATTCCATTATCTGCAATGTTAAAGTTATAGGTACATTTATCGTCACCAGGTATGTTGTTTAAAATACCTGAACCGTTATAATTGCTCCAGTCTATTGTTGCAGGGTTTCCGTCTGTGTCCAGAGTTATAATTCCATTATAATTTTCTATAATTCCGTTGTTTATATTTACTACTCTTATACTTACAGGTGTTTTTGTATTTACATTTGCATTAGTAGGATGTTGTATAATGAATTTATCTGCAATATCGGCATCGGATGTTCTCATTGGAAAAGAGTAACCGGGAAAAGGAAAATTGGTTGTTATAGTGTTAAATATACTGTCTTCTGCTTTTATATTAGTAGCGTATTCTATTGTAAGTTGAAAATTTGTTTCATAAACAGGAGTAGCTATATCTAATTTTATGTTTACGGTTTTTGATGTATTAGCAGATATATACAGATTAGCAGGGTATAGATCGAGAAAAATAGTATTGCCTGTAGTTTCAATTGCAGTTTTAGTCAAATAAACAGGTGAGCCGCTTATATCTTCAACAGTTATTTTTGAGATTACACGCGAAGGTATTATTCCGGTATTATCTGTGTGTTCTACTTTGACAGACATAGAAGTTATATGCAGATCGTTTCCCGTACTGTTTGTATTGTGAAATACATAATGCACCGGATTGACATCTTTTTCTCCTGTATCAACATAATAAGACATTTTGTTTGAGAAAGAAGTTAAAAATTTATCTATTTTATTATTTGATTTAATTGAGCAGTTTGTAGAAAACATTGGAAAAGAATCATTAACAGCCGATATTTCCATTTCTGTTTGGCTCTCTTTCTCTTTTACTGTAAAATAATTGCTTGAAGGCACAGATAATTTTAAACTCTCTGCTGAAGCAGTCGGAGAGATATCCAGTTTTATAACTAATTTTTTTAAGGAATTTTTTGATATAGTCAGAGGCAGGGTTGATAAATCAAGAGTAATTGTATCACCTGTAGTTTCAATAGTATTATCAGTATAAAATTCAATATCATTGGTATATATGTAAACTTTTGATATAGCATCTGCAGGCACAATACTATTCAAGTTTGTATCAGTAGTTTTTAGTTCTATTGAGTAAATATCTGCATCATAGTATATATTTTGATTTGTAATATAGAAAGCAAGAGCATCAACATAATGTTGGCCAATATATACTTCTGGCGGCAGGAGGTTATAATGAGTAATTTTTAAAGGTAAAGGAATGACATTTATGTAAAGCTGTTTTCCTGCAGCAGGATATACAAGGAGCGGTAAATTCCAGTTAGTTCTAAAACCTGAATCATTATTAGTTGAGTGCATAAAGAAGTTATTAATACCAACAGCAGCATTATTTGAGACCATAGTTAAATTATTTGTGCCGTAAGTAAGTTCAAAATATCCGCCTGCGACAGCGTCAGAGAAGCATATTTTAATATGGTTAGAGCGAATTTGCAAGTTTGTAGGTGCGCCGACAAATGATATATTATAACTGTCGCTTATATAAACAAATCCCGGAGAACCGGGAGAAAGCGAAGGAGCTGCCCAGCCGGAAGGGATATCAATTACTACAGAGCCGTTTTTCATTTGAGCATCAGCAGTCCAGTTGAATAGTAAATTTGGTTTGCCTGTTTCACTCAGATATTTATCTGTATCAGGATAAATAAAGGCTGTACCGCCTCCGGAGTTAATACATCTTACGAGTCTGCGAGGAGTATATTCCGAACCGATATTTCCTGCTTTGTCTACAGCAATTGCTGTTATATAGTTTGTGGTTGGTTTTGGAGTTAATAACTTAATAGAAGTGGCAGTAAAATTGCCTTCAGAATCTGTTAAAATATTTGATTGATAAGATATTAAAATTCCGTTTGTAGGGGAAGAGTAGTTATAAACATGTACATATATTTCAGCCTCAGAGGAGCCGTTAACTGTAATATTTGTAAAAGTAGTAGGAGACGGTGGCTGTTCAACGAACGGCGGATTAGGCGGTACTGTATCAAGTATAAAAGAGTAAGATATATCCGGGTCAGGGTTTAAGTTTGAGCCGGAAGTGTTTTGAGCACCTGAAATATAAAAAGTTGCAGTGCCTTCACCTGTCCCGGGCTGAATCCATGCAGTACCTGTCCAGATGTTATTTATGTAACTTTGCTCTGTAATAGTATACTGTACTGAGTCAAATATATATTTTACTG
>CAYQNP010000276.1:0-8776 GCA_964418785.1 uncultured Spirochaetia bacterium
TGTTGGTGCCGGTGTTGTTGGTAAGATAATTGAATAATTTTATTCAAGGAGATATGAGAGAATAGTTATGGCTGAAACAATAAAGAATAAGATAAGAGTTAAACTGAAAGCTTACGATTACAGATTGGTTGATAAGTCGGCAAGAGAAATAGTGGAAACAGCAAAGAGAACAGGGTCTGAAATATCAGGCCCTGTGCCTCTGCCTATAAAAATTAATAAATATACTGTATTGCGTTCTCCGCATGTTAATAAAAAATCTCGAGAACAGTTCGAGGTGAGAACTTATAAAAGATTAATTGATATATTAAAACCTACACCGGATACAATTGATGCATTGATGAAATTGGAATTGCCGGCAGGTGTTTATGTTGAAATCGAACAATAATTGTAAGGGTTGAAAAATGAGTAAAAAATTATTTTTGTTAGGTAAAAAAGTAGGTATGACTCAAATTTTTGACGAGGAAGGAAATGTTATTCCTGTTACTGTGCTGAAAATTGAGGACGGTGTTGTTACTCAGATTAAATCTGTTGATACTGACGGGTATAATGCTGTTCAGATGGCTTTTGAAAAGGTTAAATCTGATAAATTGAATAAACCGGATGCCGGTGTGTTTTTGAAAAATAAACTTGATACTTATAGAATTAAAAAAGAATTACGCATCGATGATGTTAGTGAATATAAAGTCGGTGATGTGGTCAGTGTTAAAGACGCTGAAATAGGAAAAAGTGTTGATGTTGTGGGTACTACTATTGGTAAAGGGTTTCAGGGCGTTGTAAAGCGCTGGAATTTTCAGGGCGGTCCAAAAACACGAGGTCAGAAGGATAAATGGCGTGCTCCCGGTTCTATCGGTAATGCTTCTTATCCTGGTCGTGTGTGGAAAGGTATGAAAATGGCAGGCAGAATGGGCGGTAAAAGAAAAACTATTCAGGGCTTGAAAATTGTCGGAAAGGATGATGAGAAAAATCTGCTTTATATTAAAGGCTCTGTGCCCGGTGCAAAAGGTAGTATTCTTGTTATAAAGGAATCTGTGAAGGTAAAAGGATAGTGCAATGAAAGTAGATGTTTATGGTTTAGACGGCAGTGTTAAAGAAAATATTAATGTGAATGGTGCACTGGATAATGTTAAAGTAAGCAAAAAATCTGTATATTATAAAATTATAAATGAAAATTTTAATAGCCATCTCGGTACTGCTACTAATAAAGGCCGAAGCGATGTTAGAGGCGGCGGGAAAAAACCCTGGAGACAGAAACATACTGGCCGCGCAAGACACGGTTCCAGACGTTCCCCTATTTGGCGAGGCGGCGGTGTCGTGTTCGGAGGCCAGACTAAAAATTATAAATTTAAATTGCCTGATAAATTGAAAAAACAGGCTGTCCTTTCCCTCGTTAAATTAAAACTGGAATCAGGACAGATGAAAGTTATTGATTCACTCGAAGTCTCTGCACCTAAAACTAAAGCACTTGTCAGTGCTGTGAAAGGTGTTGCGGGTAACCTCGATAAAAAAGTGATCTTTATCGTTGATAAAAATACTGATGAGTTAATTAAGGCTTCCAGAAATGTGAAAAATTTGTTGATTATGAATGTTAATAGATTGACTCTTAGATTCCTTGCTGATAATGATAATATCTTTATAACTAAAGATGCTTTAAATAATTTTGTCGGAGAAAAAAAGTAGTATAGGATGTAACTATGAAACAGGATATTGAAAAAATATTAATTAGACCAATTATTACTGAAAAAGGTACTGACTTGCGTGAAAAGAATAATGTTTATGTCTTTGAAGTGCATCGAGATGTAAATAAACATCAGGTAAAACTCGCTGTTGAAAAAATTTACGGTGCTAAAGTTGAAAAAGTAAATATTATAAATGTTAAAGGTAAAGTTAAAAGACGAAGAATGATTGAAGGAAAAAGACGAGATTGGAAGAAAGCTTATGTTAAATTAAAAAAAGGAGAAAAATTAGCAATTTTTGAAGGTGTATAATTATGGGAATAAAAACATTTAAACCAACAACCCCGACTTTGAGATATAAGTCTGTGTCTGATTTTGCGGATATTACTACTGATAAACCGTATAAAGCCTTGACTAAAGGGCTTAATAAAAAATCAGGTAGAAATTCACAGGGAAGAATTACTGTTCGTCATCGAGGAGGCGGACATAAACGAAAATATCGAATTATTGATTTTAAACGAAATAAGTATAATATCGAGGCTAAGGTTGTTAGTATTGAATATGATCCGAATAGAAGCAGCAGAATAGCTTTGCTCTCGTATAAAGACGGTGAAAAAAGATATATTATTGCTCCTAATAATTTGAAAGTGGGTGATACTGTTATTTCCGCAGAAAAGACACCAGTTCAGCCCGGAAATACAATGCCTTTGAAGAATATACCTATGGGTATAGATATTCATAATATTGAATTGAAAAAAGGCAAGGGCGGACAGATTGTTCGTGCTGCAGGTACTGCAGCTCAGATAGTTGCAAAGGAAGGCAAGTATTGTCAGATTAAGCTCCCTTCCGGAGAAATAAGAAAAGTCTTAAAAGAATGCGTTGCTACTATTGGTAGAGTTGGTAATATTGATAATTTTAATATAGTTATTGGAAAAGCAGGAAGGAACAGATGGCTGGGAAAACGCCCTGGAGTTCGCGGTATCGCTATGAACCCGATTGACCATCCTCATGGCGGCGGGGAAGGTAGATCTAAAGGTTATAAAACCGCTATGACCCCATGGGGTAAACCTACTAAAGGTTATAAAACAAGAGATAAGAAAAAAGCATCTAATAAATATATTGTAAATAGGAGAACTAAGTAATGGGTAGGTCATTAAAAAAAGGACCATTTGCAGATTTAAAATTATTAAAAAAGGTTGAACAGTTGAACCAGAAAAACGAGAAAAAGGTTATTAAAACCTGGTCTCGGCGTTCTACTATTTTCCCTGAAATGGTAGGACATACTTTTGCTGTTCATAATGGTAAAAAATTTATAAATGTATATGTAACTGAGAATATGGTAGGACATAAGTTGGGTGAGTTCGCTTTTACTCGTGTCTTTAAACAGCATACTAAGAAAACTAAAGCAGCTCAGAAACCAGGTAAGAAAGGTTAATACTTTAGGGAGAATTTGAATTATGGTAGTTACAGCAAAAGCAAGATTTATTAGAGTTTCGCCTAAGAAGTTGCGCAGAATTGCTAACTTGATTCGCGGAAGAAAAATGGATGAAGCTCTGGCTATTGTTAAATTTTTGAAAATGGAAAATAAAAAGTATTTTTTAAAATTACTGAACTCTGTTATGGCTAATGCAAAAATTAAAAATCCTGAAGTGCATGAAAAGGATTTTGAAATTATTAAATTAGTGGTGAATGAGGGTCCAAGAATAAAAAGAATGAAACCGCGAGCCAGAGGCCGCGCTGATGTTATACAGCGAAGAATTTCGCATATTGAAATCGCTATTTCTAATGAAGTAAAAAATAAGCAGGAGGACAAGTAAAGTAAATGGGTCAAAAAGTTAATCCTATAGGTCTTAGAATTGGTATTAATAAAGTATGGGACTCTGTGTGGTATGCTGAAAAAGATTATGCTGATAAGTTCCTGGAAGATCTGAAAATAAAAGATTATATTAAAAATGTTTTTAACAAGGAAAAAGATGCTGCTATCTCAAGAGTTACTATACAGAGAATTACCGATAAAATTAATATTAATATTCATACTGCACGCCCGGCTATTGTAATTGGTAGAAAAGGCGCTGAAATTGAAAACCTTAAAAATAAATTGTTGAAACTTACTAAAACTGATAAAAATATTCAAATTAAAATAGTACAGATTAGAAAACCTGAAGTTGATGCTAAACTTATTGCTGATAATATTGCTACTCAGATAGAAAAAAGAACTCCGTATCGTAGAGCTATGAAACATGCTATTACTAATGCTATGCGCAGCGGTGTTCTCGGGATTAAAATAACTTGTAGCGGACGATTGGGTGGCGCTGAAATGGCTCGTACCGAAACTTATAAAGACGGGAGAATCCCTTTGCAGACTTTAAGAGCTGATATAGATTATGCACTCTCTGTTGCTGTTACAACTCTGGGTGCTATTGGAATTAAAGTCTGGGTTTATACAGGCGATAAAATGGGTGTGTTCGAGGATTAATTAAGGAATATTGTATAAGGAGATATAAAGATGCCAAAGTTAATGCCATCAAAAACTAAATATAGAAAACAGCAGAAAGGTCGAAATCGCGGAGTTGCAAAAGGCGGTACTTATGTCGCTTTCGGTGAATTCGGACTCTATGCAAAAGAGAACGGAAGAATTACTGCTAATCAAATAGAATCTGCCCGTGTTACTATTGTGCGAAAAATCAGAAAAGTAGGTAAACTCTGGATTAGAATTTTCCCGGATAAGCCTATTACTAAAAAACCTCTTGAAACTCGAATGGGTAAAGGTAAAGGCGCTGTGGAAGAATGGGTTGCTCAGGTTAAAAGAGGCAGAATTATGTTTGAATTGGGCGGCGTTGATGAAGCCCTTGCTAAAGAAGCTTTTCGTCTGGCTTCTTATAAATTGCCAATTAAAACAGGTGTGAAGGTGAGATAATTATGGCTAAAGATACTATTAAAGATTTAACAGTTGAAGAATTAAATACTAAATTACAGGATTACCAGGAAGAGTTGCGTAATTTGAAAGTACAGGCTGCTACAGGCCAGCTGCAGAATATTAAAAGAAAATGGTTCGTGCGTAAAAAAATTGCTCAAATTAAAACTATTTTAAATGAATATAAACTCGGTATTCGTAAAAATTCTAAATAGGAGTTTTGAATTATTATGGAAGATAAAAAAGTTAGTAGAAAAAAAAGATATATCGGTATCGTTGTAAACGATAAGGTGGAAAAAACTATTAAGGTTAGAATTGAACGAATTACAAAACATAGATTGTATAAAAAACGAATGCGAAGAAGTAAAAATTATATTGTTCACGATGAAAAAAATATGGCTCATGTCGGTGATAAGGTCGAGATTATTGAATCAAGACCTTTGAGTAAAACCAAAAGATGGAGATTGGTTAGAATTGTAGAAAAAGCAAAATAGGAGTTTAGAGGTTAGAAAATGATACAATTAGAAACAAGATTGAATGTAGCGGATAATTCAGGCGCTAAGGTTATTAAATGTTTTAAAATTCTTGGTGGTAGTAACAAAAAATACGGCTATGTCGGCGATGTTATTGTGGCTTCTGTTAAAGATGCTTTGCCTAACTCCGCTGTCAAAAAAGGCGAAGTCGTTAAGGCTGTTATTGTTAGAACTAAAAAAGAATATAAAAGAAAAGACGGCACTCATATTAGATTTAGCGATAATGCTGCTGTCCTTATTGATAATAACAAAAATCCAAGAGGAACTCGTATTTTCGGGCCTGTAGCTCGCGAATTGAGAGATAAAAAATATTCTAAGATTATTTCTTTAGCACCAGAGGTTTTATAGGAGTATCATATTATGGATAAAAAGAAAAAATGGCTAAAAAGACGAATTACAAAAACTAATATAAAAAAAGGTGATACTGTTATTGTTATTACTGGAAAGGAAAAAGGGAAACAGGGTAAAGTGCTCGAAATTATTTATAAAAAAGGCCAGATTGTTGTTGAAAGAATTAATATGGTCAAAAAAGCTGTAAGACCTAATCAGCAAATGCAGCAGGGCGGAATTATTGAAATTGAAGCACCTCTTAATATTTCTAATGTTAATCTTGTTTGCCCTAAATGTAATCAGAAAACTAAAGTAACTCGTAAAGAAGTCAACGGTAAACGAGTTCGTGTGTGTAAAAAATGTAATGAGATTATTGATAAAGTTTAATGAAATTAAAGGAGTGAAATAGAGATATGGTTCCAAGAATTAAAGAATTGTATGAAACAAAGGTTGTACCTGAATTAATGAAAAAATATAACTTGAAAAATAAATTTATGGTTCCTGTGCTTGAAAAAATCGTTATAAATGTTGGTGTCGGTGAGGCAAAAGATAATGCTAATTTGCTGAAAACCGTTGTAGAAGAATTAAAAGCTATTACCGGTCAGGCTCCTGTTATTACTAAAGCTAAAAAGGCTATTTCTAACTTTAAAATAAGAAAAGGTATGTCTATCGGTACTAAGGTAACTTTAAGACGGGATAGAATGTGGGAGTTCTTTGACAGACTTGTTAATGTTGCCCTCCCTCGTGTCCGTGACTTTAGAGGCGTTAACCCTAATTCCTTTGATAAAGATAGTAATTATACTCTCGGTATTAAAGAACAGATTATTTTCCCTGAAATAGATTATGATAAAGTAGATAAAATCCATGGTATGGATATTGTCTTTGTTGTAAAACGAAATAAAAATAGAGAAATTGTAAAAGATTTTTTAACTATGTTGGGAATGCCCTTTAGAAAATAATTTAATGTGGAGGAAAAATGGCAAGAAAAGCATTAATTGAAAAAGCAAATAAGAAACCTAAGTTTAAAGTACGCGAAAGAAATAGATGTCAGATATGCGGTCGTCCGCGTGGGTATATGCGTAAATTTAAAATTTGCAGAGTGTGCTTTCGTAAATTGGCTGGACAGGGTGAAATGCCCGGCGTTAAAAAATCAAGTTGGTAAAAATCGGAGGAATTTATAAATGAGTATGTCAGATCCAATAGCTAATATGTTAACTATTATTAGAAACGGTTATCGAGCTCAAAAAGAAAAGGTCGAAATACCTGCTTCTAAATTGAAAATCGAAATCGCTCGAATCCTTAAAGAAGAAGGGTATATCTCTAATTATAAAATTATTCGCGATAATAAACAGAATATTATTAATATTGAACTTAAATATGTGAATGAAAAATCTGTTATTACTCAGATTAAAAGAATTAGTAAACCCAGTTTGAGAATTTTTAAAAGTTATAAAGATTTGCCGAAAGTCTTAAACGGCCTCGGTATCGCAATTGTTTCTACATCTAAAGGTGTTATGACTGATAAAGAAGCGCGAAAACAGAAAGTCGGCGGCGAAATTTTATGTTATGTTTGGTAAAGGAGTAGTGTTATGTCGAGAATAGGTAAAAAGCCTGTATCAATTCCTGACGGTGTTACTGTTAATGTGGACGGTAATGTTGTAAAAGTTAAAGGACCTAAGGGTGAACTTGATTTCCAGTTTAATGACTTCTTAAATGTGAAAGTCGAAAATAATGAAGTTATTGTTACACCCGAAAATAAAAAAGATAAAAATCAAAAAGCTTTCTGGGGCCTGACGAGAAAATATATTGAAAATTTAATTGTCGGCGTATCTTCAGGCTTCGAGAAAAGACTCTCTATTGAAGGCGTCGGATATCGTGCTCAAGTTCAGGGGAATAAACTTATTCTTAACCTCGGCTATTCTAACCCTGTTGAAATGGATATCCCTCAGGACCTGAATGTTCAGGTTAATGATAATGTTAAAATCGTTATTTCCGGTATTGATAAATATAAAGTAGGGCAGTATGCTGCTCTCGTTAGAAAACAGCGTAAACCTGAACCTTATAAAGGTAAAGGTGTCCGTTATGAAGGCGAACATATTAAATTGAAAGTTGGTAAATCAGGAGTGTAGTTATATGAGTCGTGAAAAGGTAAAATTAATAAAAAAAGCAAGACGAATTAGAAGAATAAAAAAGAAAGTCGTAGGTACTGATGAAAGACCAAGAATGGCTTTTACTAAAACTAATAGGCATCTTCATGCTCAGATTATTAATGATATGAAAGGTGTTACAATTGTTGGTATGAGCACTACTTCAAAAGAAATAAAAGATGCTTTTAAAGATAAAAAAAGCCTTAAAAATAAAGATGTGGCTAAAAAATTAGCAGAACTTATTGCTAAAAAAGCTGTTGAAAAAAATGTTAAAAAAATTGTTTTCGATAGACGCGGAAGAAAATATATGGGCGTTGTTAAAATTTTCGCCGATACTTTGCGCGAAAACGGATTAGAATTTTAATTTTAGAGGAGTTGTTCAGTGGATAAGAATTTAAATTATAATGAAGATGAATTGCAGGAAGAAATAATATCCATTAGGCGTGTAACTAAAGTTTTAAAAGGCGGAAGAAAATTCAGTTTTAGAGCTCTTGTTGCTGTCGGTGACGGTAAAGGTGTGGTCGGTATTGGTATCGGAAAAGCAAGAGAAGTGCCCGATGCTATTAGAAAAGGCGTTAATGATGCTAAAAAGCACCTGTTTAGAGTGCCTATTAAAAACGGAACTATTCCTCATACTATTGTTACTAAATTTAAAGGCGGAAAAATTATTATGAAACCCGCTGCACCCGGTACAGGTTTGATCGCAGGTATCTCTGCTCGCCCTATTCTTAATAGAGTAGGAATTACCGATATACTTGCTAAAAACCTCGGTTCCAGAACACCGGTTACTGTCGCTTATACTGTTATAAAAGCTTTGAAAGAACTTAAATCTCCTGAAGAGATTAAAGAATTGCGATTTTCTAAATAAGAGGTAGTTGATTTATGGCTGATAAAATTATTAAAGTTAAATTGAAAAAAAGTATTATTACTGAAAACCCGAAAGCAAAAAAAACAGTTCGTGCTCTTGGACTTAGAAAAATAAATCAGATTAAAGAGCATAAAGATACACCTCAGATTAGAGGTATGATTAATAAAGTAAATTATTTAGTCGAGATTGTGGAGGAATAAAAAGGATATGTCTGAAAAAGAAAAAAAAGAGATGATATACGAAGTTCCTGAAGGAATGAGAAAAAAAGGAAAACGAGTCGGTCGCGGTCCTGGCTCCGGTCTTGGTAAAAC
>CAYQNP010000277.1:0-3156 GCA_964418785.1 uncultured Spirochaetia bacterium
ACAGAAGTCTTTATATATAATTTTCAGGGAGAATTACAGGGGTATAGGTTGATTAGAGATTTTAATGCTATTAATATGGTGGAAGTAAAAGACGGCATTATACTTCAGGGAAGTCATGGATATAAAAAATTACATATAGGAGATATGCGATGAGAAAAGCAAGTATAATCCTATTTCTTCATCATCTTACACATAAATTTTCGAACTCCTTTTTTAATTCCTGTAAATTTTATATATTTTTTATTTGACAATCATTTTTTTTAATGTATTATTACGTATATAGATTATTTACTGAAAAGGTGAAATTTTGAAAGAAATTAATGATATTTATATAGATAATTATAAATTAACTGAAAAAAATAAATTACTATTTATTGGCGGGCCATGTGTTATTGAGTCCGAAAATATGGTTTTTAATATTGCAGAAGAATTAAAAAAAATAACTTCAAAATTAGGTATAAATTTTGTATTTAAAGCATCGTATGATAAAGCAAACAGAACTTCAATAAATGCATATAGAGGTCCCGGTATAGATAAAGGTCTTAAAATATTAAGAAAACTTAAAAATGAATTAAATTTATTTATTTTAACAGATGTTCATTGTAAAGAAGATGTTAATAAAGTAGCAGAAGTAGCAGACATAATACAGATTCCGGCTTTTTTGAGCAGACAGACAGATTTGATAACTGCTGCAGCAAAGACAGGAAAAGTCATTAATATAAAAAAAGGGCAGTTTCTTTCTCCTGAAAGTGTTAAATTTATTTACGAGAAAATAGAAACAGCAGGGAATAAGAATATTATGATTACAGAAAGGGGGGTTAGCTTCGGATATGGTCGTTTAATAGTGGATTTTGCCGGCATACCTATAATGCGGGAATACGGGTACCCTGTTATTTTCGATGCTACACACAGTGTTCAGCTGCCTTCTACAGGTGATAATAAAACAGGGGGTAACAGAAAAGTAATTCCGTATCTTGTAAATGCAGCAATGGGAGCAGGGTGTGACGGCTTATTTATGGAGATTCACCCTGATCCTGACAACGCATTAAGCGATAAAGCAAGTCAATTTTATCTTGATAAAGTTGACTCTGTTTTAAAAACCGCAGTTGAAATTTTTAACATTGTAAGAGATGAGCTTAAATGAATAAAATAAAAAATACCGGATTAAAAGTTATTCAAGATGAGATTGCAGCTTTACATAAAATGAAAAAGAGTCTTAATGAAAATTCTGCTTTTGAAAAAGCGGTAGATTTGATTCTAAAGGCTAAAGGAAAAGTTATAATAACAGGAATGGGAAAATCCGGGTTAATTGGACAGAAAATAGCAGCCACAATGACCAGTACCGGCACCCCGGCTTTTTTTATTAATCCCGGTGAAGCCAGCCACGGTGATCTTGGACTTATAATGAAAAATGATATTGTAATTATGCTCTCTAAAAGCGGTGAAACAGATGAATTGGTAAAACTTATCCCTTTTTTTAAGAGATTTTCAGTAAAATTGATATTAATAACTTCCAGAAAAAAATCAATACTTGCGCAGCATAGCGACATCGTGATTAATTTAAATGTAGAGAAAGAAGCCTGTCCGCTAAATCTTGCTCCGACTTCTTCTACAACAGCACAATTAGTGGTAGGAGATGCTATTGCTGTTGCTTTATTAAAGGCTAAAGGTTTTACCAGAGATGATTTTGCAATATTTCATCCCGGAGGCCTTTTAAGCAAGCAGTTGCTTCAAGTAAAAGAATTAATGCATACAGGTGATGAACTGCCTGTTGTTTATGAAAATACTAAAATGAAAGAGGTTATTTCTGTTATTATTGATAAAAAATTGGGGGTTGCTATTGTTATAGATAAAAATCGAAAATTAAAAGGTATTATTGTTGACGGTGATTTAAAACGAATAATTATAAAATCTGAAAAATTTCTCGATAAACCTGTTAAAGAGTTTATGACTAAAAATCCTAAAACTATTTCAGAAACAGAATTAATTGCAAAAGCACTTACAATTATGGAAGGGAAAATAACTTCTTTGATTGTAACAGACAAGAAAAGCAGACCAATTGGCCTGCTGCACATTCATGATATTTTAAAATCAAGGGTATATTAATATGACTAAAGATTTAAAGCAAAAAATCAGAAAAATCAAATTGGTCTTACTGGACGTTGACGGAGTCCTGACTGACGGAGGCATCTATATTGATAATCGCGGCAATGAATTAAAGAAATTTAATGTTAAAGACGGTTCCGGTATTAGTATGGCTATACACAGCGGAATACAGGTTGGTATTATTACAGGCAGAAAATCCCGAATCGTAAAAAAAAGAGCAAAAGAACTTAGAATAAAATTGCTTTTTCAAGGTGTAAAAAAGAAACATTATATTTTAGAAAAAATAATAAACAGTTTAAATATAAATAAAGATGAAATTGCATATATTGGAGATGATGTAATTGATTTAAATATTATGAAAAGAGTAGGATTAAGTATTACAGTAATGGATGGGCATAAAGAAGTAAAAAAGGTTGCAGATATTATATTGCAGCATAAAGGCGGTGATGGTGCTGTTAGGGAATTTATGGATATTCTTTTAAAGGAGAAAGGCTTGTGGGAAAAAGGATTTCAACGCTATTCCTGATCTTTTTCGTGATTAGTATAAATAATTGCTCAAATAAAAAAAATTCAGAACAGATATCTACAAATATAGAAAAGAGAATAAAATCTCTACCGGATAGTGAAATTTATGATTTTGTTTATAAATATACTTCAAACGGGCGATTAAAGTGGGAGCTGTTCTCTGAAAAAGCGGAAATATTTAAAAAACAGAATATTATAAAAGTTAATGGCGTTCATCTTTCATTTTATAATGCTAAAGGTGAAGTTGATACAGGCCTTGACGCAAAATACGGAGTTGTTGATAATAATAAAAAAATAATGACTGCTGTCAGCAATGTTGTGCTAAGAACTGCAGGAGGTTCTGTTTTATATACAGATATTCTTAACTGGGATGATAATTCTCAGAAGTTATTTACTGACAGCAAAGTCAAGATAATAAGAGAAAATGGTGATATAATAAAAGGAACAGGATTAGAAGCTGATAACAGGCTTGAAAAAATAATAATAAAACACAGAGTGCGCGGAAAAATTTATGAAAATAATTAA
>CAYQNP010000278.1:0-3766 GCA_964418785.1 uncultured Spirochaetia bacterium
TTGCATCTATTTTCAAACAGATTAAATTCAAAGTCACAAACCATAAACCAGTAAGTGAAGGTCCTGTAATACTAAATGGAACATGGAGGTAATGCTAAATGTCTGATAAATATATCTATACAAGCAATAACTATAATAACATTATAAAAATTGTTACAAATGAAATAAAAAGGAAAAGAGCAAACGGGACATATCAGAAACTACTCGACGAAACACTAAACAATATAACAAAAAATACTCTTTCTAATAGAGATTATAAAATATTATTCTTATATGAAATTCTTAATAAATTCAACTGGATTTATAAAATATATGCTATGCTGCTGAATTTTAGGATCACTTCAGTTATAATAAAAAAATTAAAACTAATAATAAAGGCGGCTATAAGAAAAATATTTTATTAGGTAATTATGAATAAAATAACTATACACCAGATATTACCGACTATAACAATAAATGACGCTATAAGCAGCGAAGCATTAAACATATATAATCTGCTTAATAACGAACCGCGCTTCAAAGTAAAATTATTTGCAGAAAATATACATCCCTTACTCAGATTTAAAACAAATAAAATAAAAAATATTAAATCTGGAAACAGCAGCATTCTATTATATCATTTTTCTATTGGAGATTATAACCTTGATAATATAATCAGCAAATACAATAAACGCATTATGATATTTCACAATATAACCCCGCCTGAATTTTTTAAAGATTCAAATCCGGTATTATATAATCTTTTAAAATTAGGTATACACCAGTTAAAAACTTATAAAGACAAATTTAATTTAGTTCTGTCTGATTCATTGTATAATAAAGATTTTCTTATACAGCTTGGGTACAATTCTAAAAACATATTAGAATTACCTATAGTGAAAATTATCAAAAAGTACAAGCCTGTATCCAGGTTAATCAAGAAGTATCACTCAAAATCGGTAAAGAATTTTTTATTTGTAGGAAGAATTGCTCCAAATAAAAAGATAGAGGATGTAATAAAAAGTTTTTATTATTATAAAAAACTCCTAAACGAAAATGCTAATCTCTTCTTAGTAGGGAAATACAGCATAAAAAATAAATATTATTTACAATTGAAGTATCTATTAAAATTATTAAATCTTGACAATGTAATCTTTTTCAAGGATATTAAAGACAATGAACTTTATACATTATACAGTATTTCAGATGCCTTTATATGTATGAGTGAACATGAAGGTTTTTGTGTACCATTGATAGAAAGCATGTATTTCAAATTACCAATTATAGCCTTTAATTCAACAGCAGTGCCGTTTACACTAAAATACAGCGGTATATTATTAAAAGAGAAAAATTATGCTCTAATTTCCGAAATAATGCATGCTGTTACAACAAATTTAAACCTTAGAGAAAAAATTATTAAGAAACAGACTGAAATTTTTAACAGATATTATTCTACGGAAAAAACAATAAATATCTTAAAAAACAGTATTTTAAAAATGAATAAAGGGTAAATATATGAAAGAAAAATTAGCATTTGTAATTCATAGATTTGGAGAAGGAATAATAGGCGGCTCTGAAAATTTATGTAAAAATTATATTTCTCTTTTAAAAGATAAATATGATATTGATATTCTTACGACTACTGCCATAAATCACTTAACGTGGGAAAATTATTATAAACCGGGCATTGAAAAAAAATCCGACTTTAATATATTCCGTTTTAAAATTGACAAAAGCAGAAACTCCAAATTTTTCAAATTATTTAATTTTTTATTATTTAAAACAGATTATACTATTTTAGATGAGCTGGAATTTATTAAATTACAGGGGCCGTATAGTAAAGATTTATTATATTACATAAAATCAAAAGCGAATGAATATAAATATTTCTTATTCTTCACCTATCTTTACTTCAATACTTTTTTCGGGGCCCAAATAGTATCAGATAAGGCTATTTTAGTACCAACAGCGCACGAAGAACCAATGATTCATTTTTCCATTTATAAAAGTCTATTTCGTTCTCCTAAAGGGATGATATTTCTTACAGAGTCTGAAAAACAGTTAATTCATAAAATTATGAAAAATTCATATATTAAAAATAAAGTTGTAGGAATGGAAATTAATCCTTTAATTAATAAAAAGGAAATAAAAATCAAGCCGTTAAAATACAAATATATTCTATATACAGGAAGAATAGAAGAAGCAAAAGGGTGTGATAAGTTAATATACTATTTCACTCGATATCTAAAAGAGACAAAAACTAATTTAAAACTTATTTTTATCGGGAAAAAAGAGATGTATGTGCCCGGAAGTAAAAATATAATCTATTTGGGCAGATTATCGGACGCTGATAAAAATTTAATAACAAAAAATGCTGAAGTATTAATACAGCCGTCACAGTTTGAATCATTTTCAATATCAACATTAGAAGCAATGTACTATGGCGTTCCGGTTTTAGTAAACAGATTAGCAGGACCGCTCTATGAACATGTAAAATCCAGTAAAGCCGGTTTTGCGTATTCAAATTATGACGAATTTAAAGTATATCTCAATATCTTGCTGAAAAATAAAACATTATATAAAACCATGTCTGTAAGAGCAAAAAAATATGTAAGACAGAAATATTCCCGAAAAAAAGTCTATACAAATTTACACTCTTTTCTTACAAGTTTAAAATAATGTCTTATCTATTTAACACTGCATCTATTTTAGAAAGAACTACATTTTTACTGTATTTTCTATCAATAGTTTTCAGAGCATTATTTACAATCTTCTTATATAATGTTTTGTCTTTAAGGATTTCTATAATATTATTTTCTAAATCAGTATTTTTTTCTTCTGTTAAAATATTATAACCGTGCCGCAAATCAGAAAATCCTTTAATACTGTCAATATATGCAACAACAGGAATATTATTAGCCATTGCTTCTAAAATTTTAAATTTTATTCCGCTGCCTGTTCTTAACGGCACAACAGCAATTTTTGCCTTCTGTAAATAATCACTTACAGACTCAACATTTTTAAATAAAAAAATATTATTATCTGAGTTGAGTTCTTTCTCTAATTTTTTATTTGGGCAACAACCTACTACTGCAAATTTAATTCCAGGCATAAATCTTCGCAGTAACGGTAAAATCTCATTTTTAAAATATAATACAGCATCATAATTAGGGAAATAACTTAAATTACCGCTAAAAATCATATCAAAATCTTTCTTATTATTTACCGTATTTTTTTTCACTTCAACATATATAGGAATAACATATTTTTGTACTGTATCCGAAACATACTTAAATTCATCACTACTGACCGCAATAATTTTATTAGCACGGTTATGCAAATTTTTTTCAAAATTTTTTAATCTGTTTATCTCAACTTTATAAAATATTTTTGTAAACTTATTAAGTATTTTAAATCTGTCCTCGTAATTCACTGCTATAGAATCAATCATATCCAGAACAATTTTATCTTTATATATTTTATTTATAACCGACAATCCTCTAATAGTTGACACCCAAATAATATCATAATGATTTTCTTTCAGCAATTTTCGTACAACTCGCTGCATCTTTAAATTAAAAAAAAACATAACCTGCACAGGATATCCTGAATAAAAAACTGAAATAAATAAATTTAATATCTTGTGAAGAATACCATGCCTGATTAAAATTACTTTATTACACAGTTGTTGAAATATTAATTTATAATTTGTATCAAACTCTTTATCAATTAAACTAACTATATCTATACTATGATTCTGACTTAAATATCTAATTCTGGAAAGTAA
>CAYQNP010000279.1:0-2647 GCA_964418785.1 uncultured Spirochaetia bacterium
AGAAAAAAAAGAAAAAAAAGCATGGGGATATTGAGATATCACCCATGCTTATAGAAGAATATGTTATATTATTTTAACTAAATAAAATATACTGCTGTTTTATTTTTTCTTTTTAGACTTTGACTCAATAGCAGCCTGAGCAGCAGCAAGACGAGCGATAGGAACTCTAAACGGAGAACAGCTCACATAATCAAGGCCTATTCTATGACAGAATTTAACTGATTCAGGTTCGCCGCCGTGTTCACCGCAAATACCGGTTTTTAAATCTTTTTTAACACTTCTACCGAGTTTAACTGCAATATCCATTAACTTACCGATACCTGCCTGATCAAGAACCTGGAAAGGATCTTTTTCATATATTCCGAGCTCAACATATTGTTTCAAGAATTTACCGGCATCGTCTCTACTAAAACCAGCTCCCATCTGAGTTAAGTCGTTAGTACCAAAAGAGAAAAACTCAGCTTCCCGAGCAATTTCATCAGCAGTAATAGCAGCACGCGGTACTTCAATCATTGTACCTATTTTATAATTAAGTTTTGCTTTTTTCTTTTTAAGCACTTCATTTATTTTCTTAATAAGATATTCTTTGATAAAGGTAAGTTCTTTAACATTACCCACAAGAGGAATCATAATTTCAGGAACAACTTTTATCTTAGCCTTTTTAACTTCGAGAGCAGCAAGGATAATAGCTTCTACCTGCATTTCAAAGATTTCAGGATAAGTTATACCGAGTCGGCAACCTCTATGACCGAGCATAGGGTTAAACTCATGCAAAGATTCTATTTTTTCTTTTAAATGAGCAACAGAAACTTTCATATCTTTTGCAATTTCTTTAATATCGGATTCTTTAGTAGGCAAAAATTCATGTAAAGGAGGATCAAGGAGGCGAATAGTTACAGGATAACCTTTCATAGCCTTAAATATACCAATAAAATCCTTTTTCTGCATAGGCAAGAGTTTTGCAAGAGCTTTTCGTCTGCCGGCTTCATCTTCAGCGAGGATCATTTCACGAACAGATTTAATTCTATCGCCTTCAAAGAACATATGTTCTGTTCTACAGAGGCCTATACCTTCTGCACCGAAATTTCTTGCTACAGTTGCATCATGAGGGGTATCAGCATTTGTACGCACACCAAGAGTTCTAATTTCATCAGCCCATTTCATTAAGGTTCCGAAATATCCGGACAATTCAGGATCTACAGTAGGGACTTTACCGCTCATAACTTCACCTGTAGAACCATCAATAGAGATATAATCACCTTCTTTAAAAACTTTACCATTAACTTTCATTTCGCGTTTTTTATAATCTATAATGAGGTCGCTACATCCGGCAACACAGCATTTACCCATACCACGAGCAACAACAGCAGCATGACTTGTAGCACCACCTCGAGCAGTTAAAATACCTTCTGCAGCATTCATACCCTGAATATCTTCAGGAGAAGTTTCAATTCTAACAAGAATTGCAGGTTCTTTTTTTTCTGCGTATTCAACAGCCTTATCAGCGGAGAATACGATTTTACCAACAGCAGCACCCGGAGAAGCATTTAAACCTTTAGCGATAACTTCTTTTTTTGCTTTTTTATCAAAAGTTTTATGAAGCAACTGATCAAGCTGTTCCGGAGCAACTCTCATTATAGCTGTTTTTTTATCAATAAGACCTTCTTTCACCATGTCCACAGCGATTCTAACAGCAGCTGCAGCAGTTCTTTTTCCGTTTCTTGTTTGAAGCAGATAAAGTTTACCTTCCTGAATAGTAAATTCCATATCCTGCATATCTTTATAATGTTTTTCAAGTTTTTTATAGATAGAGACTAATTGTTTAAAAACATCAGGCATTGTTTCTTCAAGGGAAGGATATTTTTCTTTTCTTTCTTTTTCAGATATACCATTTCTCTTAGCCCATTCTCTTGAACCTGCAAGCGTGATTTCCTGAGGAGTTCTAATACCTGCAACAACATCTTCACCCTGAGCATTAATTAAATATTCACCATAGAACTTTTTCTCACCTGTAGAAGGATTTCTTGTAAAAGCGACACCAGTTGCAGAATTATCACCCATATTACCGAAGACCATAGCCTGAACATTAACAGCAGTACCGAGAAGCCCTTTAATATCATTCATTTTTCTATAAGCAATAGCTCTATCATTCATCCAGGAACCGATAACAGCATTAATAGCTTTAGTCAACTGAGTTTTAGGATTTTCAGGAAAGTTTTCTTTTGTTTCTTTTTTATATAATTTTTTATATTTTTCAACAACTTCTTTTAAATCATCCACATCAAGTTCAGTATCAAGATTAACACCTTTTTTTGCTTTTACTGCATCGAGGATTTTTTCAAACAATTCATGTTTCACACCCATTACAACATCGCCGAACATTTGAATAAATCTTCTATAAGCATCCCAGGCAAATCTAGGATTATCTGTTTTAGCGATAAGTGCTTTAACAACAGTTTCATTAATACCGAGGTTCAAGACTGTATCCATCATACCCGGCATTGAGATAGCAGCGCCGCTTCGAACAGATACGAGCAAAGGATTTTTTTTATCGCCCAATTTAGCGCCCATTGCTTTTTCTAATTTAGCGAGATTAGCATCGATTTGTTCTTTCAAGCCGGCAGGCCATTTTTTCTTATTCTTATAA
>CAYQNP010000280.1:0-5794 GCA_964418785.1 uncultured Spirochaetia bacterium
TTTTAGTTGAAGCTGTAAATTCAAATGCTATATAAAAAACAAAATTAGGCAAAATTGTAAAAAGAGAAACGGTATATCAAAGTTGTAAAAAAATATTGGATGATTTTGTATCAAAAGGCATTATGGCTATTGAAAATGAGGAAGAAGAGGTTTATATGGTTTTAACTTCTTATAGTTATTTAGAAAAGTTTATTGAGGCGATAAAGGGAGTTGATGATTAAGTGTTAAATAAGGTATAATAAAAATGAAAAGAGTAAGGATATTTGCATTCGGCGGCAATGAAGTAGCACCTGTAGGGCTTACTGATGAACACGGAAATCCAATGGTGCCTGATATTTCTATGCAGTGGCAAAAGACAGATAGGACAGCCAAGCGTATTGCAGAGATTATTAAAGAGTATCCTGATGATTATTATATAATAACACACGGCAATGGTCCTCAAGTTGGAAATATTTTATTGAGAGCAGAATATTCGCGAAAATATTTACCGCCTTTACCTCTTGATGTTTGCGGTGCCGACAGCCAGGGTGCTATGGGCTATATGATTTCTCAGATCTTATCTAATGAATTGAGGACATTTAATATCTATAAAAATGTAGTAAGTATTGTTACTCAGACTGTTGTTGATAAAGATGATCCTGCATTTAAAAATCCGACAAAATTTATAGGCCCGCCATATTCTAAAGATGAAGCACTTGAACGAAAGAAAAATGAAGGTTGGGAAGTTAAATTTTATAAAAAAAATAAATTGGGACAGGAATTATGGAGAAAAGTTGTTCCTTCCCCAAAACCTGTTGATATTGTTGAGATAGAACTTATTGAGCATCTTTTATATACAGGCGCAATACCAATAGCTGTCGGCGGCGGCGGAATCCCTGTTATTCATGTTGACAGAGATAATAACGGTGTATATAAATGCAATTATAATATATCTTTTAAAAGCAATAACGAGATACCTATTTATTCCGGAGTAGAAGCTGTTGTAGATAAGGATCTTGCTTCTGCTTTATTGGGCAGATTATTATTAAATCGTGCCAGAGAACGCAGTGAAGATATCCATATTAGTTTAACGATATTTACAAATGAAGATGGAGCAAAGTTATATTACCAGACCCCGCAGGAGAAGAGTTTAAGAAAAATTACTGCTGCTGAAGCAAAGAAATATTATGAAGAGGGACATTTCCCCGCAGGAAGTATGGGACCTAAAATTATGGCAGCTGCTGAGTTCGTTGAAAACGGCGGAGATGTGGCTTATATTACTAAGACTGACCTCTATCTCGATACACTGAATGGAAAAGCTGGAACCACAATTGTTAAATAACTTATGAAACTAAAAAAGATAAAAAAGAAAATAAAACATTTTTTTGAATATATTCTTTTAGTTGTACTCTCTTCTTTTGTCAGACTGTTTCCATTGAAAACAAGTTTGAAAAGTGCAGAGTTTTTAGGAAATCTGTTTTATAAGTTAAATGAAAAACATAAATTAAGAGCTCTTGAGAACTTAAAATATGCCTTCCCTGAAAAAAGTGATTCTGAACTGGACTTAATTATAAGAAGAATGTATGTTAATATGGTAAAAGTATATCTGGAGTTTATGAATCTTGATAGAATAAATGATAGTTATTTAAATGAAAAAATAACTATCATAGGAAAAGAGAATCTGGATAATGCTTTGAAGAAAGGCAGAGGAATAGTTGCTGTAACCGGACATCTTGATAATTGGGAATTGCTTGGAACTATTCTTGTAAAGTCAGGGTATAAATTAGCAGCTCTCTATCATCCTATGCGAAATCCCTGGTCAGACAGGTTTTTTTATAAATTGCGTGCTAAGACAGGTATGGAATTAATCTCTATGTATGAATATTTAAAACCTTCTTTATCTGCTTTAAATGAAAATAAAATTTTAGGACTTATATCTGATCAGGATGCAGGAGGAGACGGAGTTTTTGTTAAGTTTTTCAACAGATATGCTTCAACATCAAAAGGCCCTGCTGTTTTTGCTGTGAAAAAGAAAAGCCCTATGCTGTTTTTTAATCTGATAAGAGGGGAAAACGATACGCATACTCTTTATATTTCAGAAGAATTACCTGTGAAAATAACAGGTGATTTGCAAAATGATATTTATTATAATACTAAATTGTGGTCTGATATGCTTGAAAAATGGGTAAGAAAATATCCGGAACAATGGTTCTGGGTGCATAGGAGATGGCAGACTAAATATAAAAAATGAAAAAGATTTTATTGATTCGATTTAGTTCTCTTGGTGATGTTATTCTTATATCTCCTGTTATTAAAATTCTTGCAGAAAATAATTTTAAAGTATACATTTATACAAAAGAGAATTATGCTTCAGTATTTAAAAATAATCCCTATGTAGAAGAAGTACTGGTATTAAAAAAAGGAGATTCTGTTTTTAATATAGTAAAAAAAATTAGAAGCAATGGCTTTTACAGAATAATAGACTTACATAAAAATTTGAGAACTTTTATTGTGAAAATTTTTTTTCCTTTTAAGAGCATAACTTATAAGAAATACCGCTTTCGACGGTGGCTGTTAATAAGATTTAAAATAAACTTGTTAAAAAATAATTCTGTGATTTTAAATTATTTTTCTGCTATAAAAAAGTTGAATATAAAATATTCTAATTTGGAGGAAGGCTATAAAATATATTACAATAAAATTACTGATAAGAAAATTCAAGAAATTTTAAAGGAAAAACCTGTTGTTCTTGCTCCTTTTTCAAAGTGGTTCACAAAAGAATGGCCTTATTTCAAAGAATTAATAAAAAAACTCGAAGGGAAAATCGTGATACTTGGCTCAAAAAACGAATATAAGCGCGCAGAATCTCTTGCGACTGGTATGGATAATGTTTATAATTTATGCGGGAGATTAGATATTGCAGAGATTGGTTATGTTTTTGAAAAAGGTTCTGTTTTTGTTTCCAATGATTCCGGCCTTTTGCATTATGCAGCAGGAACAGATATTCCTGTAGTTGCTATTTTTGGCAGTACTTCGAGAGAATTAGGATTCTATCCTGTGCGGAAAAATATTATTATTCTTGAAAATAAAAATATTAACTGCCGTCCGTGCCATCATCACGGAAGAAAAAAATGTCCAAAAAAACATTTTAAGTGTATGCGGGATATCTCTGTTGAATCAGTTCTAAAACATATTGACTTAATAAAAACAAATAGTAAATTTTAAGTATGAAATACATTTTTATTTTATTATTAATATTTATAAATAGTGTTTATGGGAATACAAACGATTTTAAGATAAAAGAACCGACAGAGCCTAAAATTGCTGATTATAATACTTCGGTAAAAACAAATAATACAAAAAAAACATCTGATTTTGTTAAAGCAGAAAATAAGAATAATAATTTATATGTCTATAAAGTAACTCTGATATTTGGTGATAAAACCGTTTTAACAGGAATTACATCTTTTCCGCGGAATAGTATAAGAGTATCCCATGTTAAAAAAGGATTTCTTTTCAGGAAACGGCTTGAATTTTCTAAAATGAGAAGTCTTAAGATTCTTGAATGGAAACCGGAATTAATTAAGCAGGGGTCTACTAAAAAAGTACTGTTATATTATTTTTATCCGTATAAGTGTGAAGTGATTGATAAAAAAGGAGAAAAGTATAAGTATGAGGGTGATTTGAAATTTTTGCATAAACTTGTTCTAACTAATTCAGACGGTTCTACAGATGTCTATTCTTATTTTGCTGATTATTGGTATATTACAGGAAAGGATAGAGGATATTGGAAAAATTCAAAATCAACCTTGTTTTATACACCTTTTAAACACCCGCTAAAAAGAGTAATAAAACGGATAAATTTTAGATAAATATGGATAAATATGTAATTACAGTAGGGACCGCAGGATATGGCGAAGTTTTTATAAATAAGGGGAAAATAGCAAAATTTAATTTTTATTTTAATAAATCTTTAAATATGGATGTTTCACGAAATCGTCCTTATATTGTGAATAAGCTGGAGCAGGACATCCGGGACTATTTTAAAGGAATAAAAGTGAATTTTTTAAAATATGAACTTGATTTCAGCAGGTTATCTCAGTTTGAAAGGAATATTTTAGAACAATTACGGAAAATCGGCTACGGCGAAGTCATAAGTTATTCAAAACTTGGTGAAAAAGCCGGTTATTATAAAGCAGCAAGAGCTGTCGGAAGAGTTATGAAAAAAAATCCTTTCCCTATTATTATACCCTGTCATAGAGTTGTTAAATCAAACGGCGATATCGGTGAATATACTCCCGGGAAAAAATATAAAACCCAGTTATTACTACTTGAATCGGCACTCTATTAAAGGGGACGGTGCAAAACAGTATAAACTTTGTGGGGACGGAGGATGATTTTGTGTATTTAGCAGCGGCAAATAATCATTTGTCTTTATGTCATCCCGAACCAGGCGAAGCGAGTGTGAGGAATCCTGACTCCTATAAAAACAGCATGATCGAATAATTATTCTTTCGAATAAGACTAAGAAGTTAATAAAGTATTGCACCGTCCCCGGATTCAGAGATGAATTTTTTTCCTTGACTTTTGGATTATTTTTTGTATAATATCACGATATGGTTTATATTTTGATTTCTCTATAGAGAAATTTGTTATTCAGGAATCTGTCTTAATGAGGATTTGTAATGTGAGAAAGTCTCTATTGTTGTTTTTTATTCTTTTTCTTATAATGACTTGTGGTCTATTTGCTAAATCAGCAGAATATAAAACTGATATTGTAATAGATGGAAGTCTTACTGATTTTGAAGGTGCGCGGGACCAGATTATTTTATCCCCTGATTTAATTGGAAAGTTTTATGAGTCTGATTCGGACTCCAAATGGGGTTCATATAATGATATTAATGCTATAGATATTACATGGGACTCCGGATATTTGTATCTTGGAGTTAAAGGTATAATTAATGATAATAATATGATAATATATATAGACAGTGATGAGAATAAAGGTGTAAATGATGTATCGGAACTTAATAATTGGAAACGAAATATTAAGTTTAAAGGGATAAAACCTGATTTTTTTATTGCAACATGGGATAAAAATACTGCTGCACCTCAATTCTGGGAGATCGTAAATAGTGAATCGGCATCAGACAGAAGCAGTGATATTACAGGTGCAGTAACTTTTAACGGAACAGTTTCAGGTGCTATGGAAGTCAGAATACCATGGACAACGATTTATAATTCCGGGTGGGGAAACATAAGTACAAATGCTGTTTTAAAGATAACAGGAGTTGTTACTGGCGGAGATGATTCTTCAGGACCTGATTCTGCTCCGGATTCATCTGTGGATATGCCTGTAGATTCTACTCAGGAAGCTGTGCTTGATAATTATTTAATTATTTATCTTGATAAAGATAGTAACGGTAAACCTGATATTGATGTTGATATCAGAGAGCAATCTGATGTTGCTATTGATATCACAAGTTTGAAGTATCAGCCGTTAAATATTGTAAATATAGATATAGTGAATCAAAGTTTTTCTCCCAATGATGATGGAATAAATGACTCTGTTACAATAAATTACTCAATAACAAAAGATAGTGAAGTAACAATCGGTATATTTGATATTGACGGAAAACTTATCTATGAAGTATGTAATGATTTAAGTTTAACAAAGGGTGTCCAGCAATTTTCATGGGACGGATATGATAAGAATAATGTTAAAGCAGACCCGGGTTTGTATATTGTATATATTAAGGCAACTACTCAGGGAGTTTCAGTTGTAAAAAAAGTCGGAGTGTTTTTGATAAATTGA
>CAYQNP010000281.1:0-23655 GCA_964418785.1 uncultured Spirochaetia bacterium
GTGTTGCATACGAAAAACTATTAAAACCGTCGTAATAGGCTTCATTGTGCATTTCTATAAGTTCAATAGGAACTCCTGCTTTAAGTGCATTAGATAATCCTGTAATATTATGTTCAATATTCGTATTCATATTTATAACCCAGGAAACTTTTCCATCAACTAAATCTACAGCAGCTTTTGTGTTTTCCGGTAAATAATGATTTGTATCTCCTACTTCATGCCCGTTTAACCAGTCCCATGTCTGAGATACATTTCCACCCGGGTATCTGATTATTTTAACTCCCATATTTTTTAAAGCCGAACTAAACATAGGAACTGTATTCCATGGATCGCTATACTTTTCAAGCATAGTAGCATTTATTCCTGTAAATTTAAAAATATTGTTAGTTTGAGATTCATTAACTTTAAGTATCAGTTGTCCTTTTAAAATATTTGCTAAAAACATTAAAATAAAAATCATTATAATTTTTCTCTGTTTCATATCACCACCATTATCAAAAATTTTTATATTTTAATTGTCATTGAAGCTTGAAATGAACTTCCCAATTCACCAAGAAATATTCTGGCAATATTAAAATCAAACTTTTTCATTCTGATTCCTGCACCAAAACTTATACCTTTAGAGAAATCAAGACTGTCTTCTCGTGCTTCAAATTTATATCCTATTCGTCCGTATAAATTTTTGTATCCGTATTCAATACCTGTATTAATATTAAAAATCTCATCTATTGGTTTTTCAACATCCAATTCCATTTTGACAGAAGTATCTTTTTTATGTATACTGTACCCAATACCGGCCTGTATTACTATAGGCATATTATTTAATATACTATCAGCAGCTCCAACTATTCCTATATTTTTAAGAACAAATCCCAGAGTAAACTTTCTGATATTTTTATAAGCACCAAAATCCAGGCCAAAAGAAGTTTCTTTAGAATCATATATAGACTGCTGAAAATATTTTATTTTACATCCTGCTGTAAAAAACTTTGTATCAAGAGAATACCCGAACTCCATTCCCCAATAGTATACACCATAAGAAAAAGTCGATCCGTTTAAATCAATGCCGTCAATATCAGCGAAGTCAATATAATTAATAATAAGTCCCAATGCTCCTTGCTTCCCCCCGTTTAACTTTATACCGTAACCTGCATTAAAACAGCTTATATCTGTAATCCACTTATTATAGTTTAACATTAGCTCGCTATGAAACATTTTATTTAATAGAGAAGGATTCCAGTAAAATCCGGAAATGCCTGATGCTTCAGCTATAACAGCACTTCCCATCCCGCTTCCAACAGTATCAGCAGGAATTTTTAAAATCTGAAAATCACTAATACCCACTCCATAAAAATTACTTGCTGTCATTAAAATTAATAATATAATTATCTTTTTTATCATCAGTAAACATACCTCACATTTATAATTTATTATTCAACAGGCGGGACAGCCTTTCGCCAACCGTCATGCAAAATTTTATGTAATTTCTTAACTACCTCTTTATATTCCGGCTTATTTACAACATTTACATTCTCTTTATCATCTTTTAAATGATCATAAAGTTCCCTTGCTTTTATTTTCCCTGTTTTTCTTACAATCCATTCTGTATATCGATATCTTTCTGTTCTAACAGAATATCCCATTATTCTTCCTTTCTGTCTCGGATATTGACTGAATGCTGCTTTTTTCCATTTTAATTTAGGATTCTTTAATAATGAATAAAAACTATATCCTTCCAGATGCTCAGGCTTTTTTAATCCTGCGAGGTCGCATAATGTAGGATAAATATCAACAAACTCTACTAATGCATTTGATTTAACCCCCTTCTTCGTACCGGGTGCTTTTACAATTAACGGTGCATTTGCATCAAGTTCAAAATTCGTATGTTTTGCCCACATCCCATGTTCCCCTAATTTCCATCCGTGATCTCCCCATAATACTATTATTGTATTATCATACAACTTTAACCGTTTTAATTCTTTTATAAGTTTTCCTATTTGTGCATCAATATAACTAACACAAGCATAATACCCGTGTATTAATTTTTTTGCAAGTTCGTCAGGGACAGGACCTTTCTTAGGAATACCTTTAAATGCTCTTAATTCTCCCCAGCTGGTTCGGGCAAGTTTAGGTGCTCCTTCAGGTAAAAAAGGATTGTCCGCAAGCTTTATCTTATTCTCATCATACATATCCCAATATTTTTTCGGGGCATTAAACGGCAAATGCGGTTTTTTAAATCCTACTGCAAGAAAAAAAGGCTTTTTTCCTTTTGCAAGTTTTCTTAATAAGTTTATACTTTTCTTTGCTATTTTTCCGTCACTATAAGCATCATCAGGTACATCCGGATGTTCAAAAGCCGGTCCGTGTTTGGCTACTCTTAAAGCCTTTCCTTTTAACCCCTTTGCAAGCGCTGCTTTAGTCTGTTCTTCAATCTTTTTTACATTTTCAGGATCTACATATTTATCGGATAATACAAGATCAAACGGTTCACTCCACGACTCCGGATCAAGTAAATTACCATGATATATTTTTCCGAGTCCTACCGAAACATATCCGTTTTCTTTAAACCACTGAGGCAAAGTCTTTACATCGGGTACTGTATCTCTAAAATGTGTATGTAAATCCCATACCTTACATGTATCAGGTCTCATACCTGTAAGTAAAGATGCTCTTGATGGATTACAAACAGCCTGCTGACAATAAGCATGTTTAAACAATACCCCATCGTTTGCCAGTGAATCTATATTCGGAGATTTTATCTCCTTTTTGCCATAACAATTAAGCTGTACTCTTAAATCGTCTACTGCTATAAACAGAACATTAGGTTTTTTTCTATTTTTTGCAAGTGCCTGCTTTCCCGCTATAGCAGAAAAAGCTAAAAAAGCACTCGATGTACTTAAAAATTCTCTTCTACTAATCTTTTTCATACTAACTGTCCTCCATTTTATCTTTTCTTTTTTAGATTATTAAGCAACTTTTTATTTACTCTTTTGTTTTTTTCAGATAAAGGGGATACTCCGACCTTGTCTTCCCAATCGTGCAGCATTTTTAACATTTTCTTTACTTTAGCCGGCATCTTTGATGCAAGATTTTTTGTTTCTCCTGGATCTTTGGCAATATTATATAATTCTACTTCTTTCGTATAAAGAAACTCAACTAATTTATAATCGCCATCTCTTACAGAAGCCATACTCGGATTGCCTGTACCCATTTTAGCAAATGTATAATACCAATAAATCGGTTCTCTCCTGTATTTTTTACCTTTCAAAATAGGCACAAAACTTCTGCCGTCTTTATGCTGTTCTGGTTTTAACGGAAGTCCGGCTATCTCTAATAATGTAGGATAAAAATCTGTTCCCACAACAGGCGAATGAGTAACTGTTCCTGCTTTAGTTACACCGGGCCAATACACAATTAACGGTATTCTATCTCCGCCTTCATACAACCATCCTTTTCCTGTCCTAAGCGGATAATTTGAAGTTGCTAATTTTCTGCGTCCGTATGCTTTCGTAGTTGATAAACCGCCATTATCTGATGTAAAAACTATAACTGTATTTTTATCAAGTTTCATATCTTTTAAAGCCTTTCTAATTTTCTTTACACTATCATCCACGCTCTGAATCATAGCAGCATATACATAATTATCCTGTTTCATCTTTACTTTACCTGTATAATCAATTATATAATCAGGTTTTCCGTCATAATCCATTTTTTTTAATTTTTCTTTATATTTCTTAACATATTTTTCTTTTGCTTCAAACGGTGTGTGAACAGCATAATGTGATAAAAATACAAAAAACGGTTTTTGAGGTTCTTTTTTCTGATGATTTTTTATAAATTTTATAGCCTCATCAGTTAATCTGTCTGTTAAATATTCTCCTTCCTTGCCGCCGACAAGATTATGCGGAGCCGGCATCTCCGGAGTACTATACGGATAAAAATGTGAAGGTGTGCTGCCGTACTCACACCCTCCTATATTAACATCAAACCCCTGATCTTCCGGATAATATCCTTTACCTCCAAGATGCCATTTCCCTGCAAAAAATGTAGAATATCCTCCTTCCTTTAATGCTTCCGCCATTGTAACCTCTTCAAGTCTAACATTATGCCCTTCTTTAATTCCCGGTCTGTAATGATATTTACCTGTCATTATAGACATTCTTGAGGCAACACATCTTGGCCCTGCTTGATATGCATCTGTAAACACAACTCCATCCTTTGCTAATTTATCTATTGCCGGAGTTTCATAAAATTTTGACCCCATATACGATACATCTCTCCAACCTAAATCATCAATAAGAATAAACACTATATTAGGCCGTTTTTTATTACCGGCTATTAAATTTCTTGATACTACGCTGCCTGCTCCGGCACTTAATAATAAACCTGCTATTGACCCTTTTAAAAAATCTCTCCTCGTAAACTTACTCTCGTTCATAATATCCTTTCCTCCTGAAATTTACTTTTCTTATTATTTTCTTCTCTTATTTCTTCTTGCTTTTTTTATCTCTTTTAACTTTTCCTTCTGCTCTTTTGTTAATACTTTATTAGCCTCTTTCCGAAATTTTTTATTTAAAGGTTTTGTTAATTTTTTATACTCTTTTTTTAATTCTTCCGGATCACCTGCTCCTTTCTTTATCTTCTTTTTTATATCTCTCATCTTCATAAGAGTCTCTTTAGTAAAAATTTTTCTGTAAATTGATTCAAGTTTTCTTTTCTGCTCTATTGTTAAATCTAATTCCTGATAAATTTTCGGTATTTTTATCTTTAACTTTTTCTTATTCTTAGCTATTCCTGTCTTACCTGTTAATCCTATTAACAATACAAGTGCTAAAAGACCAATTAATAACTTAAATCCTTTTTTTCCTCCTGTTTTCATTTTTTTATACCTCCTTAAATTTTATTTTATTCTATACTTTCAAAAGCCTCTTTTAAAAGTTTACAGCCTTTTCCTTCTTTAAGCATTATTGTTCTTAATTTTCTTATAAGTTTTTTATTTTTCTCATAAACAGCAATATTTTCTGTTTCAAGAGGATCTGTTTTATAATCATACAGTTCTTCACCTGCAATTTTTTTTGTTTTACGCTTTATCCATAAAATATATCTATATCTTTTAGTCCTTAAAGAATAACCCAGAGCGCCTTTATGTTTAAATAATGTAATTGCGCCTTCTCTGACTTCTGCTTTAGGATTTTTTAAAATAGGAACAAGACTCTTTCCCTCAAGATTATCAGGTTTTTCTAAACCGGTTAAATCACAAAGCGTAGGGAACACATCAAGAAATTCCGTAGGAGATTCTGTAGAAACCCCTTTATTCTTAGAACGCGGATCATAAATGATTAACGGTGCACGGGTTGCCTGCTCAAAATCGCTATGTTTTGCCCATAAACTATGGTCCCCAAGATGAAACCCGTGATCCCCCCATAACACTATAATCGTATTTTTATCCAATTTTAATTTCTTTAATTCTGCAAGTAATCTTCCTATTAAATCATCAATATATGATACACAGGCATAATATCCGTGTATTAATTTTCTCTGCTTATCCTCTGAAATCTTTCCTTTATCTGGTACATCACTATATTTTCTAATCTCTTTATTCTTCCTCCACCCATACTTACATGCATTTTTTGCCTTTTTTCTATACTTTGCCAGTTCGATCCTGTCTTCATCATATAAATCCCAGTACTTTTTAGGAGCAATAAACGGCAAATGCGGTTTTTTAAACCCTACTGCAAGGAAAAACGGTTTGTCCTGTTTTGCAAGTTGTCTCATTAATTTAATCCCGCCCTGAAGAATCTGTCCGTCAATAAGTTCATTAACATCAACATCCGGTGCCATATATGATAAATTATTTCGATTCTTATCATATTTACTGCCATGTACAGGTTTATACGGTATACTCCATGACAGCGGATCATCCTCTCTACGACTTTTTACTGTCCTCGGATCAAATACTTTTCCTACTGCTGCTGTCTCATATCCGTTCTCTTTAAAATATTGAGGCATTGTTACTATATCCGGATGTTTTTTTCTTATTTTCTGAAACCCCATAACTCCTGTAGATTCAGGCATTAAACCTGTAAGAATACTTGCCCTTGATGCCCCGCATACCGGCCATTGACATTGATTATTCTTAAATACAACTCCTTCTTCTGCAAGTTTATCAATATTGGGACTGATTATATTTTTATACCCATATGCTTTAAGCATAGGCTTTAAATCATCTACTGCTATAAATAAAACATTCATTCTTTTATTTTTTGAAACAATTTTTGCCAATGCACTCTCTGTTAATGCCGCATACATAAAACCTGTAACTGTTGTTTTTAAAAATACTCTTCGAGATTCGTTGTAATTTTCCTTCATTTTTTCCTCCTGATTAACTATAAATTTCTATTTTATGATTATTTCAAAAACTAACGAACTCTTTTCTTTACTTCCAACTTCAGGGGCAATCCATCGTACCCATTTTATTTTATTTTTTGCAGGTCTAATACGACTATAATCCGCTGAAGTGTAACTCTGATCAGGAAACTTATTCGTAGAATATTCCGAAGTCCATGCTGTTATTCCTGAAAGTTTATAATCTGTAAAGTATGATACATTACTTGCAACAGCCTCGTAAATAAATGCATTATAAATTGTATTTGTTGCCTGATTAGAAACTATTAATGTATACGAAATTTTTGCACCCGGTATTGCTGAATACGGCGTCCGCTGATTACTTATATTTGTAACTGACTTTGAAATAGAAATAATTACTATTGAATAATATTTATAATATTCGTCAGCTCCTATGTCAAAAGCACTTACATAATTATTTATTCCATCTGCATCGAAAGGACGAATATCTCCCCAAAAATCGTTCGTAATTCCAAAATTTATTACATTGGTTCCCCTATCTATACAAATACTGCTTGAACTAATCTGTAGAAAATTCGTATTATTAACCTCTGTAGAAATATATTGAGGATCAGACGATAAATTATCTCCGCCCCACCCGGTCCCAATATTCTCATTTCCTCCCGTATTACTCCATACATTATTAAAATTCACCCTGCTAAAACTTACTGCTGCTTCAGCATTAACACCTATGGCATCATTATACGTTACAAGATTGTTTAATAATATAATATTATTAAAACTATTTGTCCCTTCAAAACTAATTCCGTCCTGTCCATTATTGTAGACTGTATTATTAATAATTTCCCAATTATTCATATCAACAACACTTGCATTTAATCTTATACCGTCTCTGGTATTATTATAAACTATATTATTATAAATTCCACCATAATTACAATTTCTTATATCAATCCCATCCTGATTATTATAACATTTATTTCCTGTTATTAATACATTAGAACTTCTTGACTGTATTCCGGACCCGTTAGTCATATTATAAAGAAAATTATTCTCTATTTTACACCCTGTCGACGAAGAGCCTATATATATATTTCCGTATAAAGAATCACCTCCCTTAGCTGTATTCCCTATTTGACAACTTCTGATAGTTACAAAACTTCCTCTAACATCAATTCCAGTATCATAACCGGGATTACTGTATAAATCAATTTTAATACCTTTTATTGTTATATAGTCATCATTAATATAAATGTTATTGCTTACTATTACCGGTGAATGACCCGGATAATTTACAATTTTTATATCATTTTCTTCACTTGTAGAATATCTATCAATATATACCTGTTCATTATATCTGCCGTTTAACACATAAATTATTACATTATTATTATTTTTTTTTAAACTTGAAGAGAGCCCATTATTTGTATAAATATAATCAACTGCGATCTGGATATTTGTAGCAGCAGAAGATACAGTATCATAAGGTTTTTCACATCCAGTTGAATTTTTATCAACATACATAATTATAGTTCTATTAACTTCACCTACCATTGCCGAAGCAGGCCAATCAACAACGCAAAACGGTGTTTCAGAAGTACTATTATAGGCTTTTACCCAATAAAAATATTTCACACCTGTTTTAACAGAATAATCTTTATAAGAGTTACTCTCTGCACTGATACCGGCTATTGCTACTGCTGAATTTGTATTATTCTCTGTACTTTTAAATAAAGTATATGAAGTAACATTAGGTATTTTTTCCCATTTTATTTCTATATAAGGAGCCGAAGGCGGGTTGCTTCCGGCAGCTCTAATCCATGATGGTGAAGGCAGCCAGGATACAGTCTCTACTTTTTTTGTATTAATAAGCATTGCAGTAACAGAATACTTCTCAATATGTAAAGTAAATGCACTCGTATTGGTAAATAATTCATAATATGGTACAACTGCATCAACATTAGTAGGACCGCCCCATTGATATCCGCTTTTCTCTCCGTTTAAGGATATATCTGTATTAGTCAAATCATCGCCTGTTAATACCCAAATATTTGCTTCGCCCTGCAAATTCAATTCTGCTGTATAATTTACTGAGTCTTCATTAATAATAATAACTCCTAACTTACTATTGTCATTATTAAATCTGCTGGCAAAAACAAATATTTTACTGTTATCTGAAGAAGATTCTATTAATTGATCTCCAAATTTTGCATTAAACATCCATGTAATATAGTATTCAGGATACGGCATAAACGGCGGAACATTTGTATTAACACCACCTGCTTTTTGATTTATTAGACTAAAAGTTCCCTGTTCCCCGGGAACTTTAAAATAATCCCAGCCTCCAAAAGGCGTGTGAATACTTGCATCATTATATCCTGTCTCAAGCATATATCCGTAAATCTTTGCCAGAGTAATAGCTCCTGTAACTTCCACAGGATCAGAATAACCGTCTTTGCCTAAATTAAATGCGGATACAGAAAATCTTATATCAGAGGCTCTGTTTGGAACAAATTCTTTTATCAAATTATCCCATCTTAATTTTCTAATTATCCAGCTGTCAGCATCTTCTATTGTCTCCTGAGGTGTAATACTTGTATCTTTTTCCACAGTATCATCAAAAAGAAGACCGCCAAAATGATGATATACAACATAATCAACCCTATCTGCAAGTCCAGGCGCTGTTAATACATCTTTAGACCAATTATAATATTTAAGTCTGGGGTCACAAAATACACCTATATGTATAGAAGGATCAACTGCTTTCATAGCATCCATAAAAAGAGCAGCCTGGGAACCGTATATATTTCCATCCGGTTCTGACCCTCCTTCGTCAGTATACCAGTCACCGTTAACTTCATTTCCAACTTCCCAATACTTTACATTATATGGTTCAGGATGACCCCGTGAAGCACGAACTGCTGCCCAGTCTATTCCTCCATTAGGATTCGATCCGTCATTAGGCGAATTACAATATTCCACTAAATCAGCAGCAAGTTTTATTGCATTGGTAAGATTTCCGTCATATAAAGTAGTATAATACTGACGATATCCGTAATTTAAAGTTATCTGCTTTACTGAAAACCCGAGTTCTTCTGCATATCTGAAATGTTCATCTATATCTACATAAAAAGAATTTGTCCATTTATTCCAGCCCTGAGAAATAGCATACGGAGGATAATCTTCGTTCCAAAAATAAGTATTTCCTGCCCACCACCTTAAAAAACGCGACTTTATCCTCCTGATTCTTTCTTTTGAAGTTTCATCCAACATATCTTCATCTTTTTCAACCGTAACATTTAATCCGAATAAACCGGGATTAATATTGCGAATAATATTTGTTTTTATAATAATATGAACAACTTCTCCGCCCGAATACGGTACTGTAATACCGCTATTGGTAATTCCGGGGAAATCTTTTACTGTATAATCTTCTTCAAAAGGATCTCCATGCGGAAAAATATTATCGCTTATCATTTCAAGAACTGTTGATTCCCCTGATTCGCCTATACTGTTATACGCTTTTACCCAATAGTAATAATACTGATTTGTCATTAAATCAAAATCTGTATATATTGTCTGATTTTCACCCAATCCTGCTATTGCTGTAGCAGTACTTATATTGTTAACCGAACTTCTAAAAAGAGTGTATGATGTTTCAGTAGAAACATCATCCCATTTAATAACTATATTTAAATAATATTTACAATTTTCAATATAATTACTGCATTCTATGGTATTTGCAAAACCTCCTGTTATACCGTCAGGGATCTCAGGCTTATATAAACATGTAAATGTTACAGAAGAAAATCCGGAACTTCCTAATAAATTATATGCTTTTATCCAGTAATAATTGGTTACTCCCAGAGAAGAAGATGCATCTATGTAATTTGTTAAATTTTCCCCTACTCCACCTATCACTGTTGCACTATTAGTATCATTAGAAGTACTTCTGAAAAGAGTATATGATGATTCATTCGCAACATTATTCCATTCTATAAAAACTTTTTCACCGGAATAATAAGAAAGCACCGGGGAAGGTTCTAAAGGAACTGAAGATGGAGGCTGTGGTGTATTTGAAGCAACTAACGAATATCCTGCACTATATCCCTCTTCTTGATACGATTTTACCCAATAATAATATGTAGTACCGACTGTAACATTTTGATCAATATAATTAGTTGTATTTTCAGTTAATCCAATAATATTAGTTGCGAAATTTGTATCATTAACTGTACTTCGAAATAAAGTATAACTTGTTTCATTATCCGCATCATCCCATTTAATACTAAGTGCACTGTAATCATTTGTTATAAGTGCTACTTGCACATTAGGTATCTCCGGCAAAATTGCATAATAAACTTTTAAATAAGGATGTTGTTCAACTGTTCCGTTATCTGCTGCTATAATATTTGCATAATCATATGTTGTATGATTTTCATTACTTACCGGCCTTTGCCGGATTTGAAACCAATTACTTGAATTGTCTAAACTCCACGGTTTAGCATGATTTATATCATACTGTACTTGGGGAGCAACAGGAATTGAATACCATATATCTGTAGTAGTATAATTATAAGAAATAAAATTCGATTCATAACATATTATATTAGTAGCATCTAAAGAGTCAACATTAGTATTAAAGTCAACATGATCAATATAAATAGGATTACAAACAGTCGGATCTCCCGACGCGGAATCTATATAAAAAAATAATGTTGCAGATGTTACATAAATATTATTAAAAGCAATACTTTTTAGATCTATTCCTATTAATGCATACCACTCTCTTCCTGTTAAATTAGCATAACCTACAGAACTTCGGTTAGCATCATATGAAGCCTGATTTCCGTTATCTTTAACTTCACCATCCTGATAAATATTATTTAAAGTTATTGATGTAATATTTATTCCTTTTAAAAAATATACATTGCTCATAAACAGCAAGAAAAAAATACTTGTTTTTTTTACTGTAGTCATACATTTAAACAAGTCTTAATCTCCCAATTCTTCCTCCGGCATATCGTCCATTGATTCTGCTTCTTCTTCCTCTGATTTAGTAAAACCTGTTTTAGAAGCTGAATTAATTTTTTTACTTTTTGCTGAATTAAATTTAATAGATGTTGTGAAAAAATGAGTACCAAAATTTCCTGTTAAATCTGTTATGGAATATCTGAATCCGTAATCAAAATTTATTATATATTTATTCAAATTGAGAGAATAACCTGCACCAAGAGAAAAATCCATACCATCTGTAATTTCTCTTAAATATATTCCGGCTCTTACAAATATTGACTTATTAAATAAAACTTCTGCTCCTCCGGCAAGATCTATATTATCATTTATATAATTTGCATCAACATCAAAAATAAGAAAATTTTTCAATGTTGAGTATGAGAACCCGAACTTAGCTGAGAAAGGCTGAACAACACCTGTATATCCTATTTTAGGCTGATTAATATCATAAATAACAGCACCCATTGAAAATCTATCGTTTTCTATAATAACAATACCTACATCAATTCCTATTGCTGTAGTAGGAATACTATAAAGTGTATTTCCTTCAAGATCACTGCTCCAGCGGGGTATTTTAAAATTTATTCCTATGCTTTTTCCCGGAGACAGCATATAACCATATGATAAAACATAAAGAGATTCACTGTAACTTATATTATCATCAACTCCTACACTAAAATGATTTATTCCTAAACCTACTGCACCGTATTTTTCAAGATTTACAGCACCGGAAAAATTCCCCTGTATTAATGTCCCGAAATCAAGTCCAGCATACATATCACCACCTGTAATTCCTGCAGCAATATAGTTTATCCGCGTTATACCGGCAGGATTAACAAAAATTGATGCTTCGTCGTCACTTAATCCTGCATATGCGCCGCTTAATGCGATATATCTTGCATTACCCATAAAAGTCCTGTCAAACGCACTTTTTAAATTTATTGGAATAAGAAATAAACTTAAACTTATCATAATAATTAATGTTCTTATATATCTCATCCTATTTCCTCCTTATTATAAACTAATTAAAAACTTGGCAAAAGCCTGGCTCTCTTCCAGTAAAAACCCTGATGCTTCAAACTCTTCTTTAACATATTTATATCCTATAGTAACAGCAACCGGCAGTCCGGGACGACTTGATTTGAAAATATTTTGCTGGCCTTTAACAACAAACTGAAGTGCATAAGTTGTCCTGTCGGATGTATTCTCTTCTTTATAATAATCTGTTAATTGTCTGGATTGAATACCTCCTATTAAATATATATCACCTGTAAAATTATACTGCGCCTTAAAAATAGTTGCCCGTAACTTCATATCTTTTGTCTGATCTGCAATAATACTGTCAGAGGATATGAGTATTCTCATACCATCAGGTTCATAGAAGTAATTCTTTCCCCGTACCATCTTAAACTGAGGTATCAATGATAATTTCTTCATAAACGGCACTTTATATTTATAACCGATTTTTAAAATATCCCACCCGAATATATTCTTTCTGTCATCAAAATATCTTATATTATATGTTCTTCTTGTTTTAACTGCTGCTCTTAATCCTTTATAATTAATTAACTTTATCTCACCTGCAAATTTAAATATGGAATTATCCTGATACGCAAGAGAATCTTCTATTAATTTGTAAGTATTAAGACTTATATAATTATCTTTAATCTTATCACTTACTTTATTATATGCAAAACGACCTCTTAGTCTTACTTTATTAAATAATTTATACGAAATACTATATCCTGCCATAAAAGAAACTGTTGTATTTGTAGGCTGCGATATCATTTTATTATATACTCCGCCTATAATAAAATTTCCCCAATTAAACGGCGTTATTCTAACATAACCCTTTGTACCGGTCCTATCCCTGTCATACGGAAAATCAGGATCTAAATCATTCTCTTCATAATCCATTATTCCGTTATTATTTATATCTTCAAAAAATAAAGGTGATGCTGTAAAATATCTATCACAATCAAATAACATAAAATCTTCTTTATAATCCGGTATTTTATTATCATTTTTATTATATTCAGAATAAATTACAGCAGATTGCGGCTCATTAAAATATTCATCCCCTACTTCATACGGAAAATATGAATCAACTCTTGTTAAATCTTCATCAAGATAAGCATCTTTATCATCATCATCATCTACAGCCCAGGATGCTCCATATTTATCAGATATATTCCAGTATGTTACAGATAATGCTACCTTCGGCTCTTTAACTATATCTTCTAATAAATTAGAATCTTTTAGTTTTACTGTTAATGCATTTGCATTTATGACTTCACCAACAGTGGTATAAGATGTGTATTGTGTGTTATCCACATTTAATACTTCTCCGCCTTTAACTATAGTATGATCCTCTCGAGTGTTATAATCGTATTCTATATTATACTTTATATTACCAATTGTTCCGCTGAAATCAACTCCGTATATGGTAGCCTCTTTTGTAACTACATCTCCTAACTTTAAATTTTGTCCATTGGTATTTATATACGAATTTAAAAATTCTAAAAACGATCCGTTATCCGAATGAAATCCGTTGCGAAGCTGCTGATGTACATAAGTTACTCCAAGATAATTGCCTTTTAATATTTCAGGCATAAAATCAATTGTTCTTCCAATATCTATTTTTGACCTGACAGCATAAAATAATCTGTCATTTATATTTATGGCTTCATCAATATCATAGACATACTGCGATACTTCTCTGAATTTAGGTGTGGCAAACGCTTTTAATCTAAATTTATATGATTTTTCGCCTGATGCATATGATTTTTTCTTGCTCTTATTTTTTTTCTTTTTCTTTGATGTGGATTTAACAGTATATCCAGAATTTCCTAATTTTAAATCATATCTGAGTCCGTATAAAGTAAGTTTTTTTAATGTGTACGGCGTAAAAAACATTGCAACTTTTCCACCCATTATAATTCTGTTATAATAATTATTAATAGGAAATTCTATACCTGCTGATAAATACTTAAACCATACTGTTTCATACGGTTCGAATTGAAACTCTTCTCTAAAAGTTCCACCGTAACTCTCTGCAAGATAATAATTATTTACTGTGTGATTCAACATAATTAATGGGATGCCGTAAATAATGTGATTACCAAACATATCATATATATTTCTATTACCAAAAACTTCTGCCCTTGCTTTTATAAGAGTTTCTTCGTCAATGACATTATTTATAACCGCCTGTAATGCTTCACCGGATAAAGTCGGAGGCAGTACATAACTACCGCCATATATATCTCCACCTAATGGGTCAAACTGTGCTAAAACAATATACGGAAATAATAAAACAATAAATATTAATGTTATTCTTTTCATAAATTCCTCCTTATTCTATTTTACGAGTAAAACTACACCAGCTTCTTCTTTCTTCCCGTCAAATCTTACTTCGTATATATATGTTCCTCCATTTAATTCATTTCCACTATCATCTTTTCCATCCCAGATTAAAGAATAATTATTTGCTACAGATAAATCATCTGCCAGCGTTCTTACCAGCCTTCCTGATATATCGTATATTTTTACTGAAAGTTTTACACTTGATTTCGGCTTAATATTAATCATTATAGAACTGTTATCCGGTGTTATATATTTCTTTGAAAAAGAAACTGTAGAAGAAATTTTCTCTGTTGCCGGGAATATTCCAAATAACCCTAAAAGAGACAAATCTATATTAACAAGTTTATTTACTGTATCTACTGTACCTCCCAGATATTTCCATGTATTGTTATTAAAAAGAAATACAGATAATTTATTCTCTGCATAACTTGATTCTGAAGACATATCATAGGTTTCAGGATAGCCGTTATTATTTACATCATTATACGGAAAACTTACACTTATTTGTCCCGGAAGCATATTTCCGGATGTATTATATTCCTCCATATATCTCGTTACTCCAAACTTAACTTCCACCAGATCATAAGGATCATCAGGACTATCTCCTACTATTTTAACATATCTTGTTTTCTGATATTTTTCATCTATATCTATACTAAGCACTTGCTGTTTTGAACCGAGAACATCATGATAAATCGCAACTTCGCTCCATGGACCTGCTTCGTTTTCAGCTACAAGCAATGTTAGATTACCCCATTCTCCATAACCGCCTAATGCTCCATATAGTTTAATATTTGTAAATCTTACAACTGCTCCTAAATCAAATAAATAATAAGAATCTTTTGCACGACAATAATTAGCAGTATTTGTATCTCCGTCTAATATATAACTTATTGGCTCATCCATATCAGGATAACTTACTATTTTTATTTCCGGTTCCGGACCAATTTTATATACTTTTATCTGATAGGCAGTTATTAAATCACCAAGTATTTCTGAAACTCCTGCTGTACTTAAATTCTTAGCATAATCATATCGAGGTATAAATTCAATCTTACTGTTAAACCCTAAATTATTAGGATTAATATTTATTACTACAAATTTAGCAGCAGGACCGTCTAATAAATAATCTATTCCATTTGTACTGTATCCTACATTGAAATAATATGTATTATCCTTATCAAGTGAAAATGAATACTCTTTGATATTATTTGAAACAATTATATATCTACTCAAAGGAGTCTTTATAGGTGAAGTTGATTTATAAATTCTAAAATCAGTAATATTATTAATTCCTGAAGGAAGTGACCATTCAAGTTTTATATTATTTTTACCGTCTATACTCTCTACATAAGTTTTTAAATTAATTGAAGGCATAGTTGTAACACTCGCCACAGAAGTAGGCGGATTACTGCCGCCGGCATTAAATGCTTTTATCCAGTAATAATATGTAGTTTCAGGTACAACACTCGTATCAGTATAATTAGTTATATCGGTGTTAACCTGTGCTATCTGCACAGCATCAGAAAAACTGTTTACAGTATTTCTATATACAGCATAATATGTTTCATTAGATACATTGGACCACTGAATTTTTACTGAAGTCGTTCCTATTTCTATAACATTTAAGTTAGCCGGAGTATCCGGAGGCCAGACTACCGGAATGGAAACAGAAGTACTTGATGAAAAATCAGATGCTCCTTTTACATTATAGGCTTTTACCCAGTAATAATAGGTAGTATTAACAGCAACTGATGCATCTGTAAAACTTGAAATCGAATAATTAACTCCTGCTATTGAAGATGCAGTTGCAGAATTATTAACTGTATTCCTGAAAAGAGTATAACTTGTTGCTGTACTTACAGGTGCCCAGTTTACTACTACTCTGTGATTTACTGTATCAACACTGCTCGTTATCCACGAAGGAGCATATGCATTCTCTAAATAAGCTGATTTTACATTAGTTCCTGACGATCCTGTATCATTATTTGCCCGAATCCAGAAATAATTGGTTTTATATAAATCAGCACCTGTAAAAATTATATTTGTAATATTTTTAGCGGGATTAGTTACGATCGATGCTGTTGAAAAATCATTTGTAACACTCCAATAAAGCGAATAATTAGTTTCATTTGCAACATTCTGCCATATAACATTTACATTTGTTCCTGAAAATTCAGCAGTATAAAATTGCGGGGTTGCAGGAGGTGTTGCAGGAACAGCAGTAAAATTAGAAGCAACCAGAGAATATCCGGAAGCATTCAAACCCAGATACGACTTTACCCAGTAATAGTACTTAGTATTAGCAGCAAGTCCTGTATCTATAAATGAAGTAACATCTGCTCCAACACCTCCTATTACAATAATTCCGGTATTTGTGTCATTAGAAGTATTTCTAAACAAAGTATATGAAGTCTCATTATCAACATCATCCCAAGATAAGATAGTACTTTCATAATCATTCGGGTTAAGAGTTGCTGTAAAATTTGTCGGGGTATCAGGTATAGCAGGAATATATGTAATCTTTAATATCTGATTTGTCGTGGCGCCCGTATCACTAATTGCTAAAAAATTTGTACCACCTGTTGGGGTTCCCTCTGTAAAAATCATTACTGAGAAACTGCTTAAACCATTAGTGTAAACACACCTTACAGCATTTAAAACATTGAAATTAGTAATATAAACATTAGCGGCGGCGGCTGACCCAGGGTCATTATATGTTAAAAATTTATGCAGATTGGTTGAAGCAGGATTATAATCACCGCTGTTTACTGTTCCGCCGAAATCAACAAGACTGAAGTAATAAGGATTAAAAACTGTGGGATCTCCTGCTGCAGCATATTGATTTCGTTCAATCTGTAAAGTAGCACTTGTAACAATTATATTCGCAGGAAGACTTACAGGTATAGAAAAAAAGCCTCGAGCCATAGAATAGGCTTTCCATTCACCAATACGAAAACGAGTCTGGTTTGTCGTAGCATTGTTATTATCTTTTACATATCCGTCTGCTTGTGTATTTTTATTAGTAAAATATACTGTTGTTTCAGCTTTAAGATTTGCAACATAAATTAAAGATACCATAAACAAGAATAATAAAACCAAAAACTGTTTACCATTTAAACGCATAAACTACCTCCTGAAATAAACTTCAATATTTTAGAAACCGCTTCCAGAATATTTTATTAAAATCCACTTAAAATTTTTACACTTGTACTTAATTTTTAAAATTTACTTTATGCGAGTCCCACTTCTTTAGGAAGCGTTTCCATTTAATTTTACATTTTATCATTCCGTATAATATTATACCTCTTTATTTTTAAAAGTCAAGTAAAAATTTATTTTTTTCTGTTTTTTTAATTTTATAACTATATTACAATTCTAATGGAGAAACATAATCTCCTTTTTCCTTCTGTAATTTCTCTAATCTATCTTTCTGCGCTTCTATTGTTTCAAAAACTATTGCTGATGTATTCGGTATCTGTTCTTTATATATTTTTAAAATTCTATCTATCTTTGCTAAATTTTCAGGAATACGAATTGTAAACTGTTCTATATACGCATCTTTACTGTAATCTTTATTTAATACCTCTTTAAATAATTTTTCCAGATCTTCATAAACAGGAATAAGTCCTGTTGGTGATTTTATAGCATCAGCTTCATTATGAATTCGTAAATCCATCCATTTCAGCCAGACAGCTTTATCTGTTTTATCATTTAAAAATTTTCCTTCTTTATTCTTAAGAAAATAATTTACAGAAAAAATCTTTGGTGCCTTTTCAGCCTTTTGTCCGAAATCTATATTATTCTGTATATATTTTGCTATTGGAATCGATAAAAAATCCAGGTTAGACATAGGATTAAACTTTCTTACACCCACCTGTCCAAGTGTAGCAGCAGTGGTTTCAGATTCTAACGATGCACCTTTGGTAATTATTCCATGTGCCCAATCAAATGCCTCTTCTACCGGTACAGATGTATCAGAATCCCTTCCGCCGTATATAATTCCGCCGATCTCAACTCCGTCAGGATTTTCTATATTCTCCCTGTCAAGATTCGGCAAAGCATAAAGATTAACTGTAAACCTGGCGTTCTTATGAGCAGGCGGAATAGGTTTACCGTCTTTATCTTTTTTATCTTTTGTCCATTCTCCTGAAAAATTTATCCCTTTTTTCGGAACAGGCTCCGGCCTGCCCATCCAATACGGTTCATTATTTTCTGTTACAAGAACATTTGAAAAAATAAGCTCCCCGGGATTTGTCAATGCCTGCCATAAAATAGGATCATCTTCCGGATTTACTCCGTCTATTATTCCAAATACTCCCTGTTCAACATTTACACCCCGAACTTTACCGTCTATTACTTTTAAATAAGCAATATCATCTCCTATTATCTTTTCCCCAAACATCATTGAAGTAGATGTCTTTCCGCACGCACTCGGATATGCCCCTGTTAAATATGTTGTCCTCCCGCCTTTGCCGTTTACTCCCATTACAAACATATGCTCTGTAAGCCATCCTTCTTTATCCGCTAAATTTATTGCTAACCTCATTGACAATTTTTTTAATCCTATTGTGTTGCCGCCGTATTGTGTATTAACACTGTATGTTGTATTCTCTTTTATGTCTATATATACCCTTCTTTTATCAAGATTCTTACTTACTCCGTTTTCCAGCTCTCCTTCACTGTGAAATAGTTTAAAAAACCTATTCTCATTTTCCAGTTTTAAAAATTCTTCATATCCCTGTCTATATAATAAATTTTCACTATGTGCTACATATGGCGAATCTGTTATTTGAACTGCAGGAATAGAAAATTTAGAATGCAGCGGCCCAAGTACATAAAATCCTATATACATTGTATGCCCTTTCATTATGCCTTCCATAAATTCAAATATCTCTTTTAATCCTCCATCCCGCTCAATATAATTCAAATTAGGGTCAAACTCTTCATCCGACGGAATTAAAAACTTTGTGTGTGCTTTATCCCTTGCCTGATCATTATAGCCGTCAAAATGTATTGTATGCCCCTCTATTGCTAATTTTTTCTCTTCCCCTGTTTCAAGTGCTTTATTCCTAATATACTCTAAATCCTCTTTTGAACCATTCGAGACAAATATACTGTCAGGCTCACAATGTTTCACTATCTTTTCAATAAATTCATTTACATATTCATTGTTTAACTTTTCTAATTTTGCAACATTAATATCATCAATCTTATTCTGTAAGGCTTCTTTTAACATATCTTAACTCCTTTAAAGTTTATTGAATTATATAAAAAATTATCAAAAAGTCAATATTTAATTTTTAATTTTATTTACTTAATTCCTTCAAAAAACTTTAAAATTTATATTGACAATAAAAAAAAAACTGTTATTATTGACACGAAAATTTCAGTGAAATAAAGGCTGTTTTTACGGCAAAATGCGTTCTTTTACACTTAAATATTTATTAATTTCTATCCACAATATTATTGTGGATAAGTATAAAAAAGATTTATTTTATTGACTTTTTAATTGATTGTATTTTTTGAGTTATATAAGTGATTACTTTTTATACAGGCTGATTTTCAGCCATATTTGCTTATATTATTTAAGTTATAAAGTTTTCCACAATTGTGGAAAACCCTGTGGAAAAATTGAAAAGGAGTTGGAAATGAATAACGATAATGTGTGGTCAGGAATACTTGCTTTAATGGAAAAAAGCATCACTCCCCATATATTTAACAATTATTTAAAGGATTCTAAACAGATAGATTTAACGGATAACAGTTTAATAATAGAAGTTAACAGTAAATTTCATAAAGATTATATAAATTCCAAACTCCTTCCGGAAATAAAAAATAAAGCTTCAGAATTATTAAATAAAGATATCGCAATAGAGTTTAAAATATCTAAAAATAAAAAAAAGGTTACTTCCAATAAAACAGAAGATATCCATGAGCCTGAAATTGATGAAGAAAAACTATTAAAAAAACGCATTCTTAAATCAAATTTAATAAACCAGTTCACATTTAATAATTTCATTGTAGGTGAAAATAACAGACTTGCACATGCAGCCGCTGTTGCAGTATCTGAAAAACCTGCTAAAGCATACAATCCTTTATTTATTTACGGTGGAACAGGATTAGGTAAAACTCACTTAATAAATGCTATTGGAAATAAATTAATTAGAGAACATAAAGATATAAATATTCTTTATCTTTCAACAGAAAAATTTATAAATGATGTAATTTACGCTATTCAATCCAGCGCCGGGAAAATGAATTCATTCAGTATTATGGATTCATTCAGAAGAAAGTATAGAAAACTGGATGTTATTTTAATTGACGACATACATTTGCTTGCAGGTAAAACAAGAACACAGGAAGAATTTTTTCATACCTTTAATACATTATACAATGCTGAAAAACAGATTGTTTTAACATCAGACAGGCCTCCTAAAGAAATTGAACAACTTGAAGAACGACTGCGCTCAAGATTTCAAAGCGGTTTGTTAGTCGATATAGGACTTCCAGATCTTGAAACCCGTGAGGCTATTCTGTATAAAAAAGCAAAAGACGAAAATATTAATATTCCGCCTGATGTAATACATTTTATAGCAAGAAAAATTAAATACAGCATCCGTGACCTTGAAGGCGCTCTTGTCAAACTTATTGCTGTATCAACTCTTCTTAATCAAGAAATAGATTTAAAACTTGCTAAAAAATCTCTTAATGATTATATTAAAGAGAATATTAAAAAAGAAACACCTATGTCTAAAATTCAGGATATAGTAGCAGATTATTTCGGAATAGAAAAAAAATTAATGCTGTCTAAAAAAAGAACTGCCGGGATTGTTCTTCCTCGACAGGTTGCTATGTATATTGCAAGAGAAATTACTAATCTTTCTACTACCGAAATAGGAAAAAGTTTCGGCAGTAAAGACCATACAACTGTTTTACATGCACTTGAAAAAATAGAAACTTTAAGAAAAATGGACAAGAATTTGAACGAAAAAATAGAAAAAATATTTAAAGAATTAAATAAGGAGAGTGTTTAAATATTGTGGATTAAGTTGTGGAAAACATGTTGATTTTTTTTAATATGTTTTTTTTGTTAAAAAAATGTGGATAACTAAAAAATTATCCACACGAAAAAACAGTATAATTTTATTGTTTTATATAATTATATATGTTTTCCACATATTAAGAGACTTTATTATTATTACTATTTATATATATAATTTATTAATATTATAGAGAGGTGTAAAAATGAAAATTACAGCAACTAAAGAAAAACTTTTAAAATCTATTCAATTAGCTGAAGATATTATAACTTCTAAAAATACAATTTCTATTTTATCTAATATTTTACTTGAAACAACTGAAAACGGATTAATTATAACTTCTACAGATTTAGATGTTGCTATTAAATCCAATATCGAAGCAAAGATAATTGAAGAAGGTTCTATAACTGTATTTGCAAAAACTTTCAGCGATTTTATAAGAGCTTTACCAAATGATGATATTGAAATCACAGTTGATAACGAAAAAATGGTTCACATAAAAAGTAAAAACGAACAGGTAAAAATTGATTTTAATATTATCGGTATTCCTAAAAATGATTATCCTGTCTTACCTAAAGTCGAAAAAGAGAACATTTTTACAATACCGCAAAGTGTTTTAAAATCTTTAATAAGAAAAACAATTTTTTCTGTTTCAAAAGATGAGGCAGGAGTTGCTATAAGCGGAATTAAATTGGAACTTAAGGATAAACGATTAAGATTTGCATCTACAGACGCAAGAAGATTGTCTTTAATGGATTACAGTGTAGATACAGATATAAATATTGAAAATGCTATAATTCCTCAAAAAGTTTTAGCTGAGCTTTTAAAAATTTTGACTGATGAAGGTAATGTTGATATAAGTGTAAGTTCAAATCAGATATATTTTAAAATTGATAATATAGAACTTGTCTCTAAATTAATTGACGGAAAATTTCCTGATTATACTCAGGTAATACCAACTAATTTTGAAAAAAAGGTTGTATTATATACTAAACAATTTTACAATGCTGTAAACAGAGTATCGCTTTTATTTAAAGATAAGGCAAAAGCAAAAGTTACATGTAAATTTAATAATAACAGATTGGAACTTTTATCAATTGATCCTGAAATCGGAAATGCAAAAGAAGAGATAGATACTCCTTATGATTATGAACCGTACGAAATAGCTTTTAACAGTGAATTTTTGCTTGATGCGATAAAAGCAATAGATACTGAAAAATTTGTACTTGGATTAAATAAGAATACAGAAGCTGCTTTGATTAAGGAAGAAAATAATGAAGATTATCTCTCGTTGATTATGCCTATTCGTTTATCGTAAATGTGGTTAAAATATATTAAACTATATAAGTTTAGAAATTATTATTCTAAAGAATTTTTTTTTGAAAATAAAAAAAACTTAATTATAGGAAATAACGGAGCAGGAAAAACTTCATTACTGGAAGCTATTTATCTCTCCTGTATATCTAAATCTTTCAGAACTTATAATGATTCGTATCTTATTAATATAAATTATTCAGATTACTATATTAATACTGTTTTCATAAAAAACAACGAAGAATTTAATATAGAAATAGGGTATGATAAAAAAAAGAAAAAAATAAAAATAAACAATAACAGTATAAAAAATTTAAGCAATTTAGTAGGATTAATTAATATAGTTATTTTTTTACAGCAGGATTTAAATTTAATAGACGGCTCCCCTGAAGTTAGAAGAAAATTTATCAATATACTTTTTTCCCAGATTGATACTGAATATTTTAAATATCTTGTAAAGTACAATAAATTATTAAGTTATAGAAATAAACTTCTAAAAGAGTTCGAAATTGCTGATAAAGACCTTTTTTTTTCTATCAATGAAAATTTA
>CAYQNP010000282.1:0-5404 GCA_964418785.1 uncultured Spirochaetia bacterium
AAGTTCTATCTCTTTATTTATACTTTTCTCAACCAATTCTTTTTTATTGTCTATATCAACTATTTTTGCAGATATAAGCGAATTAAGGTTATCAAGTTTTTCATTAAACTTTTGTTCAATTAAATTTTTATTACTTTCAAAGGTTTCATTCAAAGATGATAATTCATTTCTGAAATCGGCTATTATAATTTTCACATCTTCAACATACCTGCTTTTCGACTTATTAAAATCATTAATAATACTGTCAAATCTATTTTTATATTTTTCTGTAATTTCATTAAACTCTTTAATCTGTTTTGCAGTAAGGTCAGATATTTTAATATTATATCCCTCAACCATTTTTTCCATCTTAGTTCTTAATTTTAAATTTTTATTATAAAATTCATCCAGGTTCTGTTTAATACTTTTATCTGTTTCTGTTAATTTATTATTAATAAATTCAGTTATATTATTTTTATAATCTCCGGTAAGGACTTCAAGCCGCTTTTTCTGTTCCTTTTCAACATTAATAATTTTATGCAAAATATCATTAAATTTTATCTGAAACTTTTCTGCAACAGCTTTTACATGTTCCCGTTCTGTCTGCTCTATATCATTCATATTTTTAGTATACTCTTTAAGTCTGAGTTCAATATTTTTATATAAAGTTTTCTCCTTGATATCGAGTTTCTTTAATACATCACTTTCTCTGTTATCAAAAAGTCTTAAAGACGAGTCTATTCTATTCTGCAGTTCGTCAATATTCAAACCGAATTCTTTAATCTTGTTTTTAATCGCTGTAAACTGAGTCTCTTTAAATTCATCAAGGGTTCTGGTATAATTCTCTATAAGGTGATCAAATCGAGATGTAAATTTATTCAAAGAAAGTGTATGTTTATTTTGTAATTCATTAAAATATTTAAATATTTTATTTTCAATATCTTTAGTTTTAATATTAAAATCTTTAATATGCTCTGCTTCAGCTGTTTTCAATTTAGTTTGAAGTTTTTTGATTAAACCGTTAAGGTTATCAATCTCTTCTTTAAACTCACTTCTGAAATCGACTCTGCCTTTAACAATCTCCTGCTCTTTTTCAGATATTCTTTCAAATAACCCGGTCATCTCGGTTTTTATTTCATCTATATATTTATCTTTTACAATTTTAAATTCAGAAGTATTCTTTTTAATTAATTCATTAACTTCATTCACAGCACTTAAAATTTTATCATTAATTTCAGACTTAACAGAAGATATAATATCGGATATATCTTTCTGTTTATTTTTCATATCTTTTTTATAAGTACTCTGCAAATTTTCGATTTCTTTTGTTTTTTCTTTTATAAATTCATTTAATCTGGCAGTTATGTTTTTAACATCTGAATTTATAGCATTCTCTTTTTCGTATATACTTTTTAATATTTTATCAACATTAGTTTTAAAAGTTGTTTCAGCCTCTTTTCTTATGGCTTCAAATTCTTCTGTTTTACTTTTCACCAGGTTAGTAATTCTGTCAACAGCTGTATTAATATTTTCATTAAGTGTTTTTTCGCGTTCATTTATATTGGTCATTAAACCTGCGATACCGGTTTTTAATTCTTCATTATATTTATCTTTAATATTATTAAATTCTGTATTTTTAGCTGCAATTAATTCATTCACCTTATTAAAAGCATCTGAGATTTCATTACGCAACAGAACTTCTTTATCTTTAATAGAATCTTCAAGTTTTTTTATTGCTTCATTTATACGGGATGTTTCTGATTTTATTTTTTCTTCATAAGATTTAAACTTATTCTCAATACCGGCATTTGCTTCTGAAACAGCAGTAAAAAATGATGCTTCTGTTTTATTAAGTTTTTCAATAGATTTAGCGAGTATTTTATTTTCTTTTTCTGTTAAAATTTTATCAAAGGTATTAACTTTTTTATGAAGTTCATTTATAGTAGTCTGAAGTTTATCGAACCTTTTTTGATCTTCTTTAAGGACTTCAACATTATAATTAGCCTTTGCAGCCAGTTGTGTTAAAAATTTTAAATTTTTCTCTATATTTTTTAATTCTTCTTCTTTTTCAAAAAGTTCATTATATTTAATATTAAGATATTCTTCTTTTTTATTCAATTCTTCAAGTATAGGCTTTATTCTTTTAAGGAGGATATCAACATTTATAGAAGCATCTTTAATTGCCTGTTTTTTATTTTCAACTATTTCATCTAATTTTTCAACAGCATTTTCAGCATAACGCTTAACCTTATTTATTTTAAGGTTATTTTTATCCAGTTTTCTGAAAATAAGTAAAATTACAATATTTATTAATAATATTAATATACCAGACATTTTAATAATGTTAATTTATTTAATAGTATTGTCAAGAAAAAAAACTTAATTGTCATTATTATAAAACTTATAAAGTCTGTAAAGAGCTTTCTTTTTTTCGGAGAAATCTACTTTAATTTTATTTACAACAGAATTCAGGACATCAACGGTTTTATCATAGACTTCTCTATTAACAGGATAAGGATGTCCGTCTTTACCGCCGTGAGCAAAAGAATATCTAACAGGGTCGTTATAACTTGGTTTACTGCCGTATACAAGTTCAGATATAAGAGCAAGAGCTCTCATAGATTTAGGGCCTAACCCCTGTATAGATATAAGCTGTTCAAAGTTATCAGGCTGTTTTTCATAAGTAGTGAGATAAATTTTATACAATCTGTCAGGATTTATATCTTTTACATCCACGAAATGATGATGAGGCAAGACTATATGCTGAACTTTTTTTAATTCAGTTATAATTTTATCAGGTTTTTCTCTTGCAATAAGGGTTGTAGTATTTCGAGCGGATTCGCTTTCTTTTGCCACAAGATTTAAGACATCACTTTTCTGGTCGCAACAAATAGCGGTATGAGGTTCCACGACAAAACTTTTTACAGTATCGCTCAACCAATGATATCTTCTTGCATATTTATTGAAATGGTTCATTCCCTGTTGAACAACAGCCCATTTTCCAGAGTCAGTAAATATAAAAGTATGCTGATACAGATTATAACCGTCCTGAAGAGCGACATTATCAACTTTTGCAACTATTTTACTTGAATAAATAAGTTTTTGAGGGGAAACAGAGAGATATTTAGATTTAGCGAGGATATTATCAGGAGTTTTTCTGGAAGCAGCGCCTTTTCCGCCGGCAACAAAGATACCTAATTCTTTTTCAATTGGTTTTAAACCTTCTTTAACAGCGCCGCAGACAGTAGTAGTAAGTCCTGAAGAATGCCAGTCAAACCCCAGAACAGCACCAAAAGCCTGAAACCAGAACGGGTCTGAAATTTTTCTTAAAAATTCGTCTTTCCCAAATTCAAGCACTATTAACGAGACAATTTCACGGGCAAGTTTTACCATTCTGCTGAAAAGCCAATAAGGAGCCTTGCCGCCGTGAAGAGGCAAATCTGTATAACCGGTTCGTCCCACACTTATACTCCTACCCGATTACTATTAGAAACTCAATCACAACATCCATTTTTTCATTTTTTTTGCTGCTTTATCAAGATAATACTTAGCCCGTTCAGTCAAAACAGTATCTAATTTATTTCTAATAGAATCTGCTTCAGGAGAATTATCTTTTACAGCCTTAAGATATTTTTTATACAGGCTATTAATCTGAGAGTCTATCATAATATTATTAACAGCATCACTCAAATATTGTCTGCCGAGATACCAGCTGTCTATATTTGGTTCAAGGAAAGCGTATTTAAGCTGATTCAAAGCGGTTTTTAGACCCGGGTCTTTTCTAAACTCTTCTCTTAGTGCTTTTGTATTTAGAGCGGACTTTCTTACAGGGAGATAAGATGTTTTTTTACTCTTGAGAGCGGTAATTTTAGTTGTAGTAAACCATTTAATTAAACCCCAAGCAGCTGTCTGCTGTTCAGGCGTTGCTTTATTAAAAAGTATAATATTTGTACCGTAAACCTGAACAGCCTTTTTCTTATGGCCGAATATAGGAGCGGTGCCAAGAGGGAAAGTTAATTTTTTCAACATAAAATATCTTGAAACGCAAGAACCTATAATCATACCGCATTTACCGTTTGAAAAATCATTCTGATAAGCATAAGGGCTGCCGCTGGAATAAAAATCTGCAGCAAGATAAAGGAACTTCCAGCTCAAAAAGAATTTTAATGCTTCAACACCTGCATCAGAATTAAATAATATTTTTTTATTGTCTTCAGATAATATTTCGCCATTATTCTGTTTTAAGAAATTAAGGAAATCTGTAATATTGGCTCGACCAATAACGCCGTAGACATCAATTTCACCGTCATTATTAGTATCTTTAGTAAGTTTTTTTGCGACTTCAATAAATTCTTCCCATGTAGAAGGGACATTTTTTATACCGTATTTTTTAAAAATATATTTATTATAATAAAGAACCGGCATACTTTTATTAAAAGGTAGAGAATATAATTTTCCGTTTATAGAGCAACTTTTTTTAAAAACAGGGAACAAATCATTTATAAAGGCTGCTCTTTCATTTTCAGAAGAAAAAAATTTATCAAAAGCAACGAGTTTTTTTGCTTTATAGAATTTAGTAATCCAGCTTTCATAAGCAAGAGACATTTCCGGCTGATTTCCTGCAATTATAGAAGCAAGCAGTTTTTGTTTCAGGACACCGTAACTTCCCATTCCTTCTGCTTTAATAAACCATTGAGGGTGAGCCTTATTAAATTCATCAATAAAACCGAGCAAGGTTTTTCCTATAGAAGAGTCAGCGGAAAACGGGTGCCAGAAAATAATTTTAACTTTATTATTAACTTTCTGTTTTCTGCCTTGAATACACGAATAATTAAAAGAAACAGCAGCAATTAAAAATATAAAAACGAATAATTTTTTAAGTTTCATAATTAAACTCCTTAAAACGAAATTATTTTAGACCTGAGCGGGCAATACCTTCGATATAATGTTTCTGAACAGCAAAAAAGAGTAAAATCAAAGGTACAATAGAGAATGTTGCTGCAGCTGTAAGAAGTTCCCAATCAGTGCCGGACTCCTGTCTGAACACTGCAAGACCAACCTGCAAAGTTCTCATTTCAGGAGAGTTGGTAACAATCAAAGGCCAGAGTAATGAATTCCAGGTACCGACAAAAGTAAAAAGCCCTGTAGTTAAAATAACAGTTTTAGATAACGGCAGAATAACATTCTTCAAGATTTGAAAAACAGAAGCCCCGTCAATCATAGCAGCATCAAAAAGGTCTTGAGGCAAAGTTTCAATATACTGAGTAAGGAAATAGATACCGAACACCTGAGCCGCAAGAGGGATAATTAGAGCATAATAAGTATTTATCCAATGAAGTTTTGCAAGGATAATATAATCAGGGATTAAGAGCATTTGTCCGGGCACCATTAAAGTTGCCACAAGAATCATAAAAAGGGTCTTTTT
>CAYQNP010000283.1:0-3482 GCA_964418785.1 uncultured Spirochaetia bacterium
ACTCTTCCGGTGTCTCTGCTATCAACTTTGAAAAATCAAACCTTAATATCGGATACTTCTCCCAGTTATAATCACTATCATATATCCATAATCCCTTGAATAATTCTTTATTCCCAAGAAATATCTCGTTCAATGTTGATATTAACAACGATTTTCCAAATCTCCTCGGCCGGGATAAAAAATATACGCCGAACGGATCTTTTACCATATTATAAATATATTCTGTTTTATCTATATAAATATAATTATTCTCTCGTATTTTTCTAAAAGTCTGCACTCCTATTGGTAAATTTTTCAATTCTCTCATACTTTATATATTATATTTTCTCTTTACAATGTCAAATGATTTTTTTATATCAGTGGGCGAATGATTATTTGCCTCTACTGCTTTTTATAGGATTCCTCACACTCGTCCTGCTTCACCGGACTCGGTTCGGAATGACAGTGAAACAAATGATAGTTTGTCCCTGCAAAATACACAACATCAACCTCCGTCCCCTTTATTTTTTAGTTGACATTATAATAAAAATCTATACATTAGTTGCAGATATACGGAGGATATATGGAAAAGTTAATAAAAGAAATCTTAAAAAGCAGCAAAAAAGAATTTACATTTAAGAAAGAATCTTTTATAAACTACAATTCAGATTTTTTATTAAGTGATGGCCCTGATACTTTTACAAAATACAATTGGACATTAGATAAAAACGGCAACATTACTCCGTATTCAATGTATTCTTTTTCTATGCCTGAAGAATCTTTAATGGGCGTTGACCCTTTAAATCCTGACCATGATAAGTTTAGAACAGCTCTCGATAAAATCAAAAAATTTTTTGACTTATAATGAATTATTCAATAAAAGTAAAAGATCTCTCTTTCAGTTATAAGAAAAAAAACATATTCAACAATATTACTTTTGCTATTCCGGAAAATAAAATTACTTTTATAATAGGTGCAAACGGCTGTGGAAAAACAACTCTGCTGAAACTGATGAGTAAGATTTTATCTGATTATACCGGAAAAATATTAATAAACAGCAGAGATATAAAAAGCTTTAGTAAAAAAGAGTTTGCCAAAACAGTCTCTTTTTTATTTAGTGAATACACTTTTATTTATCCTATAAAGGTAATAGATTTTCTGCTAATGGCTTTATACCCGTACAAAAAAAACTTTGAAACATTTACAGATAAAGATTATGAATATATAAAAGATATTTCTAAATTTACAGGCATTCTAAAATTTTTAAACACACCTATTACAAACTTAAGTTCAGGTGAAAAACAGATTGTATATTTGACTCACATTTTAATTCAGAATACGCCGATAATATTATTAGACGAACCGCTGTCGCATTTAGACTTAAAACACAAAATTATTATAAGCAATATTTTAAAAAAATTAAGAAATAAAAGCATTGTAATTGTATCGCATGATACTGATTATATATCCCGACTGGCAGATTATACGATATTATTAAAGGACAGAAATATATTTAAAACAGGTCATCCGAGTAAAATCCTGACTAAAAAAAATAAAAGGATATTATTTGACATATATGAAGATAATTATAGCAAGTTCATCTGAAAACCGGAAAAAATTAATTCTGCAGGAATTTCCAAATTATGCCTTTGAATTTATTCCGCCGGATTATAAAGAGAAAGAGCACAAATACTGTATAATTCCGATTTTACTGGCTTTAAGAAACTCACACAAAAAAGCCATATCATTAAAAGGACGATTTCCGAATAATTTGATTATTGCATTCGACACAGTAATATACAGAAATTTCAAAATATATAATAAACCCGCTGATAACATTACTGCGCAGAAAATGCTTAAAGATTTATCTGGCAAAAAGCATAAAGTAGTCACAGGAATAACATCTGTAAAAAATAATAAAATAAAGCACTACATAAACATATCAATCGTAAAGTTCAAAAAACTCACATATAAAGATATAGAAGAATACATAGCCCTTGGGGAGTCCTTACACAGAGCCGGAGGATATGCAATTCAAAAAAACGCATTGAAATATCTTATAGAGTATTATAAAGGGGATTATACAAATATTATTGGCGCACCAATAAAAACAGTAAAAAATATAATTGCAGGTGCATAAAACACCTGCAATTATATTTTTATACATTTATTATACAGCTATTTTTTTGTAGAACGGAATATAGAATACAAGTATTCCTATCAACACAACCATAATTATAAAAATCAATTCAAGATTAGCCTTTGCAATCTGTTTATTAACATCTATAACAGTAAACAATACTTTTATATTATCTTTATCCAGAACCATCAAATCATCAACATCATATTTCTGAAAAAGTACTGAATCATTATATTTAGAAAAGAGAGTATTATCTCCGTCAGATATTCTTAAGACTCTTTTTTCATTTTTAAAAACATTTAAAATTTCGTCATCAACAGATGATTTAAGTTTATCCGAATAATTTTCAGCAATAGTAATTAAATTTCTATACTGAATACTTCTTTTATATTTGAATATTTCAAGGCCCGGCCAACCGAGTCCGAGAAATATAAACTTAATAAGGAATATACCGATAATAAGAGAACCGAGAGAAATAGTAGCCACAACCATTATATTTTTTCTAAAATTTTCTGCGCGCCACTGCATAGTAGAACCGACAATTTTTAAAATTCGCATAAATCTAAGCAATCTTACAACACGAATTAATTTAATTGTTCTTAAAATACTAACCATAGAAGAAGAATAAAATATAACAGGGCTTGTAATGGTTATAAGAAAATACACTCTAATACCGGAATAGAAAAACAATAAAGGAATAGAAGCAAAGAAATCTATTAAACCGCCTTCATATAAAAAATAATTTTTCACATTATTTTTCTTCAAAGCGCCGAAATATTTTGCCAGAAACTCAATAGTAAATATTAAATCAAAAGCAAAACCTATCCAGATTAAAAGATGTCGAGTATCTATTGTCCAGCCGAAAATCACACCTAATTCTTCAAGAAAAATGTGCACAATAGATAAAATAACCAATAAGAAAATAATTTTGTCCCACTTTTTCATATAATGCCTCCTTTAAAGTTTTAATATATTATAATACATTATAAAAATTTGTCAAATTTTTTATTAATTAAAAAAAACGCAGGCATTATAAGCCTGCGTTTTAAAAAAAGATATTTCTATTTTATACTTAAATTTTATATAATTTTTCGAAATACTCTTTAACCATTCTTTCAGTATTAAAAAACGGCAGTATTGAAGCAATAGACTCTTTCATTATTTCAACCCATTTATCCGAAAAGCCGTTAGAACCTTTATCATAAAAAGTAGGGAGAATTTGGTGCTGTAAAGTATCGTATAACGAGAGCGTATCTTCCTTATCCTGGAGATTAACATCAGTATAATCTTCAGGTTTTCCTATAGCCCAGCCGTTTTTCTCGTTATATGCTTCGACCCACCAGCCGTCAAGAATACTGAAATT
>CAYQNP010000284.1:0-4296 GCA_964418785.1 uncultured Spirochaetia bacterium
ATTCCTGTAAGTTTTTGTAAAGAGACATACATAAACCCCACTGTACCACCCAGTACAATAGAGTATATCATCAATGATACAAGTAAAAATTTTTCAAAATTTTTTAAAGTAAGTAATTTTTTTACTTTATGCAACATTTTATTTATTCAATAAATCTTTAACAATAGAATTTACGAGCTTTCCGTCTGCTTTTCCTTTTACTAACGGCATAACTTTTCCCATAACTTTGCCCATATCTTTCATACTTGAAGCATTAGTATCTGCAATAACTTTTTCTATTATCTCTTTTAATTCAGTTTCAGATAACTGTTCCGGCAGATACACAGATATAATTTCGAGTTCCTGTTGTTCTTCAGCAGCTCTATGGTCCTGACCTGCTTTTTTATACTCTTCAATACTCTCTCGTCTCTGCTTTGCGGCTCGTTGTATAACAGTCATTATCTGTTCGTCGTTCAACTCTTCTCTATTATTTTTTATTTCTTCATTTGTTATATCTGTTTTCAACATTTTCAAGACAGAAGCTCTTTTTTTGTCCTGAGTTTTGATTGCTTCTTTTAAATCGTTTAAAATTTTATCTTTCAATTCACCCATAAAAAACCTCCGAATGATAATTATAATGCAAGGATTTCGCTCATTTTCACCATATCTTTATCAATTTTTTTCTTTTTTGTCCAAGTATCTTTTAGAGGAGTTAAAGTTAATTTATCATTAACAAGTCCAACCATTTTATCCGATTCATTATTTATAATTGCTTTTACAGCATAAAAACCGAGTCGGCTTGCAAGGAGTCTGTCAAGAGCAGTTGGTTTTCCGCCGCGTTGTATATGGCCGAGGATACTGACCCTTATATCCCAATCCACCTCTTTTTCTATTTTCTTTTTAATATCAAAAGCACCGCCGGCTTCATCGCCTTCTGCTACCACAATTATACTGCTCTTTTTTCCTCTTTTATGTCCGGCTTTTAATTCTTCACATATAGCTTTAATATCAGTAACTGTTTCAGGAATAAGGATAGACTCAGCACCGCCGCCTATACCTGAATACATAGCAATATATCCTGCATGTCTTCCCATAACTTCAACAATAAACAATCTGGAATGAGAAGTAGCTGTATCGCGCAATTTATCAATAGCATCTATTGCTGTATTTACAGCTGTATCAAAACCTATAGTATAATCTGTACCATATAAATCATTATCAATTGTACCGGGGACACCTATTCCCTGTATATTAAATTCCTTTATAAACTGATGCAAGCCGTGAAAAGAACCGTCGCCACCTATAACAATTAAACTATCTATTCCTCTTGCCTTTAAATTTTCAAAAGCCTTTTTTCTGCCTTGTTTAGTCATGAACTCTTTGCTTCTTGCGGTCTGCAATATTGTGCCACCGTTCTGAATTATACTTCCAACGCTTCTGGAATTTAACTCTTCTATATAATCATTTATCATTCCTTCATAGCCTTTATAGATACCGCAAATTCTCTGTTTATAATAAATAGCTGTTCTTACAACAGCGCGTATAGCAGCATTCATTCCCGGGCCATCACCACCGCTTGTCAAAACACCTATATTTCTCACTTTCATAATTTCTCTCCTAAATTTTAATATTATAATATTGTGATTTTTTCTTTTGTCAATTCTTTTTTAAAAGAATTTACACATCTATACTTTGGAAGAAACTAATCAGAAGTAAATTTATTATATATTGATAATACCTCTTTTTTGTTTGATATAAACACTTCTGCGCATTTAGGTGAAAAATGGGAGCCTGCTGCAGACTCAATATATTCAACAGCCTTTTCAAATGTCCATGCATCTTTATAAGGCCTTTTTGAAGTCAAAGCATCGAAAACATCTGCGACAGCCACTATCTGCCCTTCAAGAGGAATATCTTCACCTTTTAAATTATTAGGATAACCTGTACCGTCCCACTTTTCATGATGTGTTAATGCTACAACTGCACCTTTCTTAATTAAATCAGACTCACTATTTTTTAATATATCATACCCAATAGTTGTATGTGATTTTATAATTTCAAACTCTTCTTCTGTAAGTTTTCCCGGTTTAAGAAGTATCTTGTCAGGGATACCGACCTTTCCTATATCATGCATAGGAGCAGCCAGAAAAATCAATTCAACTTCTTCAGTATCCAGATGTAAGCCGTCTGCAATTAGCCTTGAATAATGTGCTACTCTATTTATATGATACCCTGTATCCTGCTCTCTATATTCAGCCATTGCAACAAGTTTGTGTATAAGTTCAACTTCCCGCTCCTTTATACTCTTTGTTGCTTTATTTACCTGATCTTTCAACCATTTATTTCTATCCTGCAGATAAATGTCGTACTCTCGTATTTTTATATAGTTCTTTACCTTTGCAAGAATCTCTTTCGTATCAATAGGTTTATTAATAAAGTCATTTACTCCGAGTTCAAGTGCTGCATGCTTTACTTCTTTTTCATCAAAAGCAGTAATCATTATTGTTAAAACATGGTCATATCCGAATTCTTCTTTTAAAGTTTTGATAAATTCAAGTCCTGTCATCTCAGGCATTAAATAATCAGTTAAAATTATATCAGGTTCATTCTTTTCACACCATTTCACAGCTTCTATGGGACTTGTAAACGGAAAGACTTCTATGTTATCCAATTTTTTAACAGTTAAAGCCAATAATTTCAGATTAGGCTCAATATCATCTAAAATTAACAATTTCATTTCTATTAAACATATTAAAATAAAATATAATGTCAAGGAATTTGTTTGTATCCGTTTACATAATATTTGTAATATAATCACATAAAAGCAGCACTTAATTCTTGACATACAAATACTTCTTTGTATATTTACATAAAATTAATCAGGAGTAGTCCTATGTTACAAAGCGAAAAAATGGCATTCGCCAATATCTTTGTCTATTCTAAAGATAAGGATGCAATAGTCAATGCTATCATAAAAACCGGCGTATTCCATCTTATCGACAGCGAAAAAATCAATTCCTTTCTGAATACAAAAAAAGGAATTTATAAAAACATTGAATCAACAGATATAAACAAATTAAAATCAAAAGTTATGGAAGCAATAAATCTGTTAAACATAAAAACAGAAGACTGGAAAATAGATGAATTAGACGAAGCAAATATAAAAATATCAGACTACAATGATGACTTAAACAAACTTGAAAAAATAAATTTTGAGGCAGAATCCATATACAATAAAATAAAAAATTTAGATAATGAGATTATAAAATACAGGGAAATGGTCGAGCAAATAGAGATATTACAGAAAGGCGGGAGTAAATTATTATCGTCTACACACCATAATTTTCTACAGTTTAAAATAGGCTCTATAAATAAAGATATTTACGAACAGGCAATGATTGAATTAAACAAATTCCCCTGTGTATCATTTCCTATAAAAATAAAAGATAAACAAATGATATTTTATTTAATATATGTAAAAAAATTCGATTCGCAAATAACAGAAATTATAAATAAATACGGATATAAAGATATAGAAATCTCAATTGACATTCAGGAAACGAATGAAAAAGAGATACTTCCTAATATAATAGAAAAAATAAAAGAACTGACAGCAAAAAAAAATGAAGAGATTCACGCATTAGAAGATTTAAAAAAAGAACACTTTGCTTATTTAAAAGAATTATATTTTAAATTTAAAATTCTGGAATTAAAAAGTAAAGTTAATAAATATTTTATACATACTGAAAAGATATACATAATATCAGGATGGTTTCCGTATAAAATAAGGAAAAAATTAATAAACATGCTTAACAACATAGTCGGCGAGAAAAACTATTATATAGAAATATATAAAGCGGAAGAATTAAAGACAAAAGACATACCTGTATTTTACAATAATCCCAAAATATTAGCACCATTCGAAGATCTCACATTTAATTACGGGATACCGCAATACAGAACAATTAATCCTGTCCCGTTTGTAGCAATATCATATTTAATAATGTTTGGAGCAATGTTCGGTGATTTAGGCCATGGTTTTGTACTTTTTCTTACAGGTTTAATATTCAAGATAAACAAAAAACTCAAGCAGACAGCACTTGGTTCACTTGCGAACTTAATATTTTACTGCGGAATTTCGTCAATGATTTTCGGGATTTTATTTGGAAGTGTATTCGGCTATGAAGATGTATTTAAACCATTATGGGTTCATCCTATGGAAGATATAAATACCTTATTTGGGATTGCAATAGCATTTGGGATAGTACTGATTACACTTGGCATAATAATAAATATAATAAATGCTATTATTACGAG
>CAYQNP010000285.1:0-13874 GCA_964418785.1 uncultured Spirochaetia bacterium
TCTATCATCACTATTCGAACTGTAAATATTATCTGTAATCTCATGAATAGAACCAAGGACATAGTTTATATCATATTCTGAAACAACAGCAGCAAGAAAATCTGAAGCAATATTTTCTATACTATGCGCTTCATCTAATACTGCAACATTAAAGTCAGGTAAAAGTTTATAATCTCTTGATATATTTGCAAAAAAAAGATGGTGATTTACAACAATAATATTGGCAGTTGAAATTTTTTTTAAATTTTTATAATAAAAACACTTTTCATAATATTCGCATCTGCTTTTCCTGCACATTAAATTATCACGATTTATTCTACTCCAGATATCATACGGTATTTTAAAAGATATATTCTGTCTTAAGCCGGATACATCATTATGCAAAAAATCTTCGAGCCGAGAATAAAGGCTATCAGAAACAAATAACTGTCGTGTATTTGAATACAAAAATTCCTTTAATCTCAAATGACATATATAATTATTTGAACCGTAAAAAACATCAAAAGAAAAATCGGCATTATATTTTCGTAAGAATTTTTGTAAAAAAGGCAAGTCCTTATTTATCATCTGCAATTGCAGAGCTTTTGTTTTAGTAGATACAATAACAGGCTTTTTACTTTTTAACGAGAAAAAGACCGCAGGTATTAAATATGCAAAGCTTTTGCCTATTCCTGTACCGGCTTCAATAACAATATGCTTACCTGTTTTAATAGCATCGTCAACTGCTTCAGCCATTTTCTCCTGAGATTTTCTATATTCAAAACCCGGGAAATCTTTAGAGAGCAAGCCGTCTTTACTAAAAATATCTTTTAAATCCATAACTGTAAATAAAAATATGAAACAGAGTCGGAGCATAACATAAGCCGGATTCTGTATTAGGCAGTCATTAATCTTGAGTTCCATATTACTATGGAACTTCTATGCGGTCTACCTGAGAGATTAGGGAGTTGCTCCATACTCTCTGCTTGACCTTGCTCTGGTTGGGGTTTATCCCGCCGTCGGTTACCCGACTGTCGCGCGTGGGCTCTTACCCCACGATTTCACCTTCGCCTTTCGGCTGTGTAGTTTCTGTGACACTTTCCCATGGATTACTCCAGCCGGGCGTTACCCGGCAACCGCAACTCACAGAGTCCGGACTTTCCTGACTGATTTCTTTATCAGCCCGACTGCCTGTTATACTCCAACTCCTATATATTCATTTTATTAAAGAACCTTTTATCTCCTTGAATAAAAATCAGCTTCCTTATTCTTTTCCCTCCCTATATGCTTTATTTCAACTCTTTCAAATTTCTCGATTAATCCTTTTGCTGTATTATATTTCTCTCTTAATCTGCTGTTCCGAACTCTATACCTGTCTAATAATTGATTTACTATTAATTCACTATCGGATACTTTTATAATATTTTTAATCCCTGATTCCAAACTCTTTTTTAATCCCTCAATAACTGCTTCATATTCTGCTTCGTTATTTGTCGCTATTCCTATTTTCCGGCTTATTTTAAAAACAACTTCTCCTACAGGTGATTTGCAAACCGCCCCTATCTGAGCATCCCCCGGATTACCTATTGAAGAGCCGTCTGTATTTAATATATACGATTCGGATCTTAAAACTCTTCCTAATATATCTTTAAACTCTGAATTAAATTCCTTTATTACTGCAGTTATATCTTCTTCTCTTTTTTCAGCAATGTTCTTATATCTCGCAAGCAACTTTATAAATTCTGTTTTTAATTTTCCCATTCAGGATAATACAAAATACGAGAGCAAAACTGACAATGATGAATTTTAAACCCTTTCCTGATATCATTTACAGTCTGCGGTGGGATAGTCATATAACATCCGCTGCAAACCCCATTTTTTACTGCAACTATTCCTACCCCGTCTTTATTCTTTGCTATAAATTCATAATCTCTTAACAACTCATCGTCAATTGTCTCTGCAATTGCCTCTCTCTTTGCTCTTAATTTATCAGCTTCCGCTTCAAACCCTTTTTTCTCTTCTGCAATCTTTTCCTCGAGCTCTTTTACATTCTTCTCCTGCTCACTGATAATCTTTTCTTCCTCTTCTATTTCTTTTTTTAATGTATCAAGTTCTTCTAATGCTTTTATGTTTAAATCTTCTAACTCTGAAATCTGTTTTTTTACTGTACTTATCTCTGTATCAATTGCATTCAATTCTTTTGCATTCTTTACATTATATAATTGTTGCTGTAAAGTCTTAAGATGTTCCTCTTTTTCTTTTAATTCTGTATCGTTCTTTTTTGTCTCCAGTTCCCGTTCATTTAATTTTTCCTTCTTTGCTTCAAACTCCTTTAACTTCGGTTCAAGTTCTGCTTTAAGTCTCTCTAACTCTTCCTCTTCTGCTGATAACTTATTATTTAAATCTATAATTTCAAGATCAATCTTCTGTAAATCAACTAAACTCAACAACTGCTTTTGCATATGTCCTCCTTTACTTTTATCTATATATAATAATCAAAAATATCCTTTGCAAAATCAACAACTTCAACACTAATATTATAATTAAATTCTTTTTCAATAATATTTTTCATTTCAGGAAGCATTACTCTCTCGGTATAGAAATGTCCTGCATCAATCACAGCTACTCCAAGTTCCACAGCCCTCTGCGCTTCGTGATATTTAATATCTGATGTAACAAAAACATCTATTGCTTTTTCCTGCAAAAAAGGAGAAATAAAAGAAGTACATGTACCACCGCATAAAGCAACCTTCTTTATTATCCTGTTGCTGTCTCCGGAATACTTTAAAACCTTAGTTCCCAGGCGCTCCTTTATAACTCCTAAAAATTCACTTAAAGTTATCTCCTCTTCTAATTCCCCTATGCTTCCAATTCCAACTGCTTCGTCAGTAATATCTTTCATTAACGGCTCTACATTAACAAGTTTAAATATGTCCGCCAATTTATGAAACAATACTTTGTCTGCATTAGTGTGTATTGATAATACCGCTATATTATTCTTTAACAACTCAGAGATAAGCAATGATTTTTCATCCTTAAATCCAATAATATTATCAATTGGTTTAAAAATAATCGGGTGGTGAGAGACAATCAAATTAATCTTTTTTTCTACCGCATACTTAACAACTTGAGGATCAACATCAAGAGTTATTAAAATTTTATTAATTTGTTGATTTTCATTTGCTATTTGAAGTCCACTGTTATCCCACTTTTCAGCGAGTTCAAGAGGGAAAATTCTATTAATAGAATCCACTACATCATTTAAATAGAACTCATTCAAAAAACTATCCTCGGTAATAAAAAAGGAAAATCCATCTGGGCCCGCTAGGACTTGAACCTAGGACCTACTGATTATGAGTCAGCCGCTCTAACCAACTGAGCTACGGGCCCTTACTTTGTAGGTATATTTATAATAAAATTTTTTAGAATGTCAAGTAATTTTTTTATATTTTTATAATTTTAAAGAAAAATCTATCTTAATTTCGGTACTGCTTTCTGAATATCATTATTTTTTAAAGTCTTAAATTCCTTTATCCCCATTATTTTAATTGATATATATGCCCCAACTATTACACTAAATATATTAGAAAAAAATCTCCACAGAATCGTATATATACCAATTATGTTCATTGGAATTAAAGTTTTAAAAAATGCCATAAATCCGAGTTCAACTGCCCCGCTGCCCCCAGGCGTCGGTATAAAATACATTATAAAACTTATTACCAGCTGTATTACAATAGATATAACTATTAAATGCATAAGCGCAATTGAATTTAAAATATTTTTATAAATAACTATAAGTATAACAGGTGCAATCGCATATGTTGTTAATAAAACTAAAGCAGAAATAACAAATCCCCATAAAAGTCTGATTTTATGGTACTTCCACGCATTTCTGTTTATTATATTAAATTCATCAATCTCATATAGGATATGCTTATAATATTTTTTTCGTTTTTTCTTTGATATTAAATGAAATCTCGATATTATTTTATAAAAGAACCCGACTATCTTTTTTAAAAGTTTAGGATCAAAAAGCAAATTGATATATAAAACAAGTAAGAATAAAGATATAAGAAGACTGTATATAAAAAAAGTTTTAAACATCTTAATATTAAGTAATTCCGGATACACTATTAAAGCAATAGGTGTTGCTATTCCAAGAGAAAATAAGGTGAGACTAACTTTTAAAAAAGAGATAGCGGTACCTTTGCCCGGGCCTATTCCATACTGATACATTACATAAACCTGTATTGCCCCGCCGCCAGACTGAAATGGTGTTACTGCAGATAAAAATATATTCCCAAGTGCAGAATAAAAAGCAGGCTTAAACTTTAATTTTACTTCTGCAATCCTGGCTAATACCTGTAACTTATATGTCTCCAATAACCAATTCGCAACTATCAGCCCGAATATTATTAAAAAGTGTTCAACTCTAAAAAGTTTTAATGACAATATTGTCTCTTTATTTAATGTCTTAAGCAGTATTATTACAGCAGTAAGTCCTGATATAAAAAAGAATAAGCTTACGCCAAGTTTAAATGAGTACCTCGGTTTCTTCATTTACTATCTTTCTATCCCTGTTTAAATATATCTTTTATATATAACCCTATTACAAGCAGCATAGTAATAATATCGATCCTGTTCAGCAGCATTTTTTTTACAAATCTGTAGTCAGGAAAGAAAAACATAAAGATTAATAAAATAGTTGCAATAAAAACCATTATCTGACTAAATGTCTTATTCATTATCTCCATCTCCTTAAATTCTAATTATACGAATGAATATATAATATTTTTTTTTAAAGTCAATTTTTATTTCTCCAATTTTTACAAAATCAGCAAAAAATTTTTTTATAAAAAAATAAAAAAACATTTGACATTAGAAAAACAGTTGTTATATTATCACAGCAAAAAGAGAAGCTGGTGTAGCTCAGCGGTAGAGCAGGCGCCTTGTAAGCGTCTGGCCGGGGGTTCAAATCCCTCCACCAGCTATAAACCAATGGGCAGGTGGCAGAGCGGTCAAATGCAACGGGCTGTAAACCCGTCGGTCGTAGACCTACGGTGGTTCGAATCCATCCCTGCCCATTTCTTTTTTTTATACTGCTATGAATTTAGATATTAATAAATTAGAAGAATTAACAAAAAGATTTAATGAAATTAATAAACTATTCCTTGATCCTGATTTAGTCAAAAATCAGGAAAAATTCAAAGAACTGTCTAAAGAAAGAAGTGAAATCGAGGAAGTAGTTACAGAATATAAAAATTATAAAAAACTCTCTGAAGAATTAGAAGAAACAAAAGCACTGTTAAAGGACGCGGAAATGGCAGACCTTGCCAAAGAAGAAATCCCTCAATTAGAAAAAAAAATCAAGGAGACAGAAAAGAGAATAAAACAATTACTCGTAAAAAAAGACCCCAATGATGATAAAAATGTATTTCTTGAAATAAGAGCAGGTGCAGGCGGAAATGAAGCCGCTATATTCGTCGCAGACCTGTTTAGAATGTATTCACGATATGTTGAAAATAAAAAACTCTCTCTTGAAGTAATTAATTCACACCCTTCGGAACTTGACGGTTATAAAGAAATTATTTTATATATTAAAGGCAAAAATGTTTACTTTAACTTAAAATATGAAAGCGGTGTACATAGAGTACAGCGCATCCCTGTCACAGAATCTCAGGGGAGAATCCATACTTCAACAGTTACTGTTGCTGTCCTGCCTGAAGTTGAAGAAAAAGATGTCTATATTGATCCAAAAGATTTAAAAATTGATACTTATAGAGCAAGCGGCGCGGGCGGACAACATGTTAATAAAACATCCTCAGCCATCCGTATAACTCACTTGCCTACCGGTATAGTTGTAACAAGTCAGGACCAACGCTCCCAGCACCAGAATAAAGCTAAAGCTATGCAGGTGTTACGAGCTAAACTCTATGAAAAACAGGAACGAGAAAAAATCGAAGCTATTGCTTCTCAACGCAGAGAACAAGTCGGTACCGGTGAGCGGAGTGAAAAAATACGAACATATAACTATCCACAAAACAGAGTAACTGACCATAGAATTAACCTGACTCTATACAAATTAGACAGAATTATTGACGGCGAACTTGATGAAATTATTGAAGCTTTAATAATGCACTTTGTCGGTACTGATGATTAAACAAAATATTCTAAAAGATATCTTACATTACTCTACTCTATATCTTAAAAGTAATCCGGAAATTTTAACCCCTGATATTGATGCTAAATATATAATTTCTTATGTATTAAATATGACTCTATCCGATTTATTGATATATAAACAAAAGAAAATCAATTTTTTTAAAAGATTAAAAATAAAATATTATTTATATCAAAGGAAAAAAAATAAACCTATAGCGTACATAATAAAACATAAAGAGTTTTACGGCATTAATTTTGTCGTTTCCAGAGGCATCCTGATTCCCAGACCGGAAACAGAATTTATTATTGATGAAATTTTAAAAATTCCTTTAAAAAATTATTCATTACTTGACATAGGTACAGGCTCAGGAATTATAGGCATTACATTAAAAAAAATGCGGCCTGATATAAATGTTACACTGAGCGATATAAACCGAAAGGCTATTAAAACAGCAAAAAAAAATGCTAAAAGAATACTACATAGAATAAATAAAATTAATTTTATTCATTCTAATGTATTTTCAAAAATTAAATCTAAATTTAATATTATTGTTTCCAATCCGCCTTATATTATATCTGAAAATATAGACAAATTAATGAAGGATGTAAAAAATTTTGAGCCGCGTATTGCACTTGACGGCGGAATCGATGGAATGAAATTTTACAGAAAGATAATTACACTTGCGGGAAACTTCTTGTATGAAAACGGATATCTGATACTGGAGCTTAACCCCAAATTAACAGCTCAAATAAAACACTGCTTAGTGGAAAATAATTTCAAAATATTAAAAGTAACAAAAGACTATAATAATCAGGAACGAGTGGTTGTTGCACAAATATATTAATTAATATTATTACCTGACAACCAGACTATTATCCGTAAGTTTTCCGGACATATCATTCGCATAAAATGCACAGAACATGCGCGGCTGAATAAATATCTGTTTCCTTGTTCATATATAATTTACTAAAACTTCCTGATTGCATCCTGCAGGAGTTATAATGAATTATACAAAATTTATCTTAAAACTATATCCATAAGAGACACTGCCATAATATTAGTTACTTCAAGGTTTATTGTAAGGAATCTAATAATAAAGACTGAGATAATGGAGCGGAAGATAAATGTAGAAAGCCTGAAGTTGTACCCGGTCATATAAAAGAGGAGGCAATATGGAATTAAACAATATATAGGCTCAAGACTATTTTATAAACAAATTAAAAATTTATTGACTTTTAATGAATAACCATTAAGTTTTATCTTATGATTAAACAGATTAACATTATCTTCATTAAACTATATCTATGCAGGAGGAATAAATGAATTTATCTGATAAAATAAAATCACATCTTATAGAAGAGATAAAAAAGATATTTAAAAACAACCTTATCTCAATTATAATTTACGGCAGTTATGCTCGCGGGGATTTTGTAAAAGGCAAATCTGATATAAACATATTAATAGTACGAAAAAAACGAGACAATAAAGAATTAAAAGCTCTGCATAAAATAATAAAAAAATGGAAGTATAGAATAAATATTGATATCCCGTTAGTATTAACTGAACAGGAGATTAAAACATCTACAGATGTATATCCAATGGAGTACTACGACATAAAAGAACATAATATAGTTCTATACGGCAAAGATGTATTTAAAAATTTAAAAATAGCAAACAAAAATTTAAGATTAGAATTAGAGAATCAGGTAAAAAGTAATGTTATAAGATTAAGAAGACATTACAGTGTAACACAAAGCAAACATTCTATAAAAAAAGTACTGCTTTTATCTATACCGGTTTTTAATGTTGTAATAGACAATATATTAAGATTGACATCACAAAAAAACAGTAATAACAAGATTAAAGATTGTGAAAAAAAGACTAAAATTAAACTTTCGATAATTTCCGATATAGAGAACCTGAAGAAAACAGGCCTGCCAAAATCAAAGAAAGATTTGCTTAATATGTTTGAGACATTGATAATAACATTTGAGAAGTTATCAGACTACATAGATAAATTCAAAATAAAAAAAGGCTAAACCGAATGAAAAAACTTAATTTAATATTAATAATAAGTGTAATATTTATAACTGCTGGCAGCATCTATGGAGAGCTTTCATTTAACAAAATAATAGAAACAAGGCCTTCCGGGTTTATTCAGGACTTTAGCGGTATACTTGATCAAAGAACAAAAAACTACATAGAAAAAATATGTACATATTTAGAAAAAAAGACCGGCATTGAAATTGCCGTAGTAACAATTCCTGTACTGGAGAATTATTCAATCGAAGAGGCAGCAGTAACATTATTTGAGAAATGGGGAATTGGGAAAAAAGGAAAAGATAACGGAATACTGTTATTAATTTCATTAAATCCAAGGAGAATACGAATAGAAGTAGGATACGGCTTAGAAGGAGCAATCACAGATTCAACAGCAGGCAGGATTCTTGATGAGTATGCAATTCCATACTTAAAAAAGGGAGAATATAACAAGGGGATTTTATTAACAACATTAGCAATAATAAGCACATTAAATTCAAAATTAAATTTAGGTTTAAACTTAGATGAAGCAGACAAATATCTAAGGGAAAACAGAGTAAAGAAAGAAAGCGGGCTGAACTTATTATGGTTTATATTACTAATTATGTTTTTAGTAATGAGAATGGGCTTTTTCCCGTTTCCCTTTCTATTTGGCGTTTTTTTTGGGGGCGGATTTTCAGACAGTGGCGGATTTGGCGGCGGGTTTGGCGGCTTCGGCGGGGGTATGTCCGGCGGCGGCGGCGCTTCTCGGGGCTTCTAACCTCGCGGATGATACTGCAAATGTACTGACTTTAATTTTGCATAATTCAAATGCGTGTAAATCTGTGTCGTAGATATATCCGAATGCCCTAACAATTCCTGCACTATCCTTAAATCTGCTCCGTTATTTAACAAATGCGTGGCAAAACTATGTCGTAATGTATGCGGATGTATATTCTTATTTATTCCTGCGCGGCGAGTATACTTTTTTATCAATTTCCAGATACTAACCCGGGATAAATGCCCGCCTTGTTTGTTTAAAAAAAGATAATCTTCTCCTGTTTTATCTAATTTCATCCTGACATTATATATATACTCTTTAATTAAACTGCGTGCTTTGCTCCCAAGCGGAACCAGCCGCTCCTTATCCCCTTTCCCAACTATTTGTATAAATCCTTCCTTCATATTCAACTGCTCTAACTTTAAATTTGACAGTTCAGAAACTCTAAGACCACACGAATACATTAACTCAATTATTGCTTTATCTCTTATTTCCAGATCTTTTGTCATATCAAACCCGGATAACAGTTTATCTACTTCATCAATTGTAAGATATTCCGGAAGATGTTCCCCTATTTTCGGGGATTCTAATAATTCCGCGGGATTCTCTTTTATAATATTGTCTATAACCAGATATCTGAAAAATGATTTAATCGTTACTATTTTTCTCGCTATACTTCTCGAATGAATATTCATCTTTTTTAAAGAAATAAAAAAATCTGTAAGTACTTCTATATTTATCTTATTAATATCAGTTATTTTTTTTTCTGCAAGATACAACATAAATTGGTTTAAATCATTTTTATAACTTTTTATACTGTTTTCAGATAATCCTTTCTCTATTTTCAAATAATCAATGAAGTTTTCTATATACCTGTCTGTCATATATATATTTTCGACTTAAAGAAGGTGTTTCTAAAAAAGAAAATCCGTTTTTTTACAAATTAAAAGTGAATAAAATTTCCAAATTTAAAAGAAGCAGAGAATTGATGTGTAAACCCCCAGTCAAAATTATAAACAAACGCATAATTAAAATTAAAATCATGCAACTCCATTCCCATCCCTGCAGTTATTCCGTTACTGTAACCAAGTCTCAATTTAAATATTCGCATAGCAGTATACTCCACACCCATATTAAATTTAGGATACTGGCTTCTAAACAGTAATGTATCAATATCAACATTAATAAACAAAGTATCAAACAAAGCTCTATAAGTTATTCCCCATTTAAATCTGAGAGGGTACCATTCACTGGTTGATATTAGAGTACTCACAGGCGGTACAAAATTCTGGATAACAAGACCAAATATAAAATTTCTCAAATATCCCATTGTTTTGGTCGGAATATATTTAACTCCTAAATCCATACCAAAACTATACGAAGTATAATTATATATAGAATGTTTCAATAATTTAGCACTTATACCAACATCAAGAAATCTTAAACTATGTGTACGAAACTTTTTTATATTGTAAAAGGGAGTACCGAATCCTAAAATAAATAAAGTCTGAGAGTCAGAATAGGAACCCAAATCTTCCTGATTTGAACCAACTCCGAGTATATCACCAGTGCTTAATTGAATAATACCGACTGCAAAAGTACCTATATTTTCTACAGGTTTTGCATAACTGCTTACCCAATATGTACTGCCGCTATATAATTTTTCAAACAAGAAATATACAGACTGCTGATTTAAAACTCTTAAGCCGGCAGGATTCCAATATAAAGCTGTTACATCATCTGCAAGAGAAGTATATGCAGTTCCAAGACCCATAGCTCTTGTGCCTGCGTAATATTTTAAAACAGGCAGGGTAACACCGGCATCACCTGTTTCTCCATATACATTCAAGTAATTAAAAGTGAGCAACATACTTAATACAATTAAAAATTTCTTCATACACTTATTAAAAATGCAAATAGTATGCCAGGTTAATTATATTTTCGGCTTTAAAATCGCTTAATTTCACTGTTTTTTAGTAAAAACCAGAGATAAAGAGTATTATATGGATACAAATTTATTATTATTGTATATTTTTTACACAATATAAAATTTTATAAAACAAACAGAAAAAAACAGCCTTTGTCCCTATATTTTCGCAATAAAAGGTTGACAAAAAAAATAAAAAATATTATAATATAAGGCAGAAGCGGGCGTGATGAAGCGGTATCATATCAGCTTCCCAAGCTGAGTTCGGGGGTTCGACTCCCCTCGCCCGCTATAAAGAGCCGAAATGGTGAAATTGGTAGACACGCTACATTCAGGGTGTAGTGAGCGCAAGCTCGTGGGGGTTCGACTCCCCCTTTCGGCAAATAAAATAAAAAATTGGTTGACAACTATATTTTTTCTTATATATTTTAGCCATAAATTTTAGGAGGAAACAAATGTATACTTTTTTTATTATACTTTTTGTAATAGATGCAATTTTACTCATTTTACTTGTTCTGCTTCAGTCCAGCAAATCTTCAGGTGCAGAATTATTCGGTACAAGTTCACAAAATATATTTGGTGCTCAAAGCGGTGATATTCTGTCAAAAACCACAACAGTCTTAGCCACAATATTTTTAGCCGGCGCTTTCGGCATTGCAGCATATCAATCTTCCAGACCTTCTCTATTAGACCAGAAATTAAAAGAACAGTTAAAACGACAGCAAAACAGAACACCGCAGACAATGCAGAACCAAATTCAAACAGGCACTAATCTCCCGAGTGTAAGCAGCACAAATGCAACAAAAACTGCAAAATAAAAAATGCGCAGATTTTTTCTGTTTTGTTTTTCAATTATATTTCCCTACTTTTTAAATGCCAATTCTGTTAATTTACTGGTTAAATACGACATAATAACTTTTTCTACTTTTAAAGATATAATTAAATTTAATGCTGAGCATAATATAAAACAATATATCCAGTACAACAGCATAATCCCAATATTTCTGGCATGGAATAATCCGGAATCATTAAAGGATATAAAAAAACTCGTATCTGAAAATAATATAAATTTTTTTCAATATAAAAATAATCTGCCAAACAATAAACAATCAAAATGGTTTTTAAAAGAAAAGAAAACCATAGAAAAATCTTTATTTAAAAAAATAAATGTTTCTTCACCAATACTTATAAACAAGAACAATAATTTTTTAAACATACTTAATTTTATTGAATTAAAAAAAATATTAACAACTTTAAATCATACCAAATTCAGAAATGCCATAAATTTTAAAATGCAGCCTGATCTTTTTCTATACAATAATGTTCATAAATATTTTGAAACCGTAAAAGATTTAAAAACCCGATTTAATTTTTTAATATACTCAGACAAAGAGTATCAGGCTCCGCAACAGGAGATTAATAAATTTATAGATTTACTCTACACACTAAAGAAAAATAAAACATTTTATTCTTATGAGAAAAATATTTATAATCTGGCGTTATACCTTTTCATATACAAAATTGAAAGCAACTTAAACAATATATTCTTAACACTATTCCCGTTATCAAACAGTCTCCAAAGGAGATACTTCATATCGAGTATGGCTTTCAGCATAAACAAGCGAGACTACATAACATTATACGATAAAAAAAATTATATAATATTCGACAAACAGAACAGTATATTAAAAAAATTTTTTTACTATAAACGCGGAATATGTTTAATAAACAACGATTCACTGATAGACGAGATATACCTTAAGAAGCTGCGCGAACCGCATTATTCCCGGGCACGCTTATTACGAGATAAATATTTCAAATTCGAGAACGGAATAAGTTTTCATTTTAATGATAATAATTTAAAAGTTTCAATGGAAAAAAATATAATAATGCAATATAACAGGCTCATAATAACCTACAAAATTAAAAATAATGCTTCAAAGAAAAAAAGTTTTATACTTGTTGTAAAAAACAATTTGTCGCCGTCATTAGGGTTTACACTTAAACATCTGATTAATTCATTTGCACTTTATAACGGCAGCAAAAAGCCTGTATACCAATTAACAGGCAGAGCTTCCGGCATAATAAATACAGCTACAGGTTACGGTATTTCAATTTCATCATATAATCGGCCAAGCGGGCTGGAAGTATTTAAAAATTTTTATAATTACGGATACAATATATATTACAAGTTCAGCCTTTATCCATTTGAAAAGAAAACCATCACTTTATATCTAAAAAGAATTTATTTAAAAAACACTAAAAAATACAAAAAAACTTTAAATAATTTATATTGGGGTGATTATGAAATCAAATAATTCCTACAAAGAATCAATAAGTTTGCATAAGAAATTAAAAGGCAAATTAGAAGTAATAACTAAAGAGAAAGTAACAAAAGACAAATTAAGATTACTATACACGCCCGGAGTTGCCGAACCATGCCGGAAAATTCATAAAGACAAAAAGCAAGTTTATACATATACATGGAAAAGCAATACAATTGCAATAGTTACAGACGGGACAGCGGTTTTAGGTTTAGGGAACATAGGACCTGAAGCTGCATTGCCTGTAATGGAAGGAAAGGCTGTTTTATTTAAAACATACGGGGATGTGAATGCTGTTCCTATTTGTCTGGATACAACAGACCCTCAAAAAATAATAGACACAGTAAAACTAATTGCTCCCGGATTCGGCGGAATTAATCTTGAAGACATAGCTGCTCCTGCCTGCTTTACAATAGAAGAGACTCTTATCAAAGAGTTAAACATACCTGTATTCCACGACGACCAGCACGGCACTGCAATAGTTGTATTCGCAGGATTAATAAACGCATTAAAACTCGCAAACAAAAAAATAGATAAGGTTAAAATTGTTATAAACGGTGCAGGTGCTGCCGGGATTGCCATAACAAAATTTTTATTAGATAACGGAGCAAACAATATAATTTTATGCGACAGTAAAGGAATTATATATAAAAACAGAAAAATCGGAATGAATCCTGC
>CAYQNP010000286.1:0-2597 GCA_964418785.1 uncultured Spirochaetia bacterium
ATCTTTTTTTATTAAATCTTCAAAAAATTTTCTTGCATTTTTATATTTCTCTTCGCCTTTTCCCTCTGCAAGCGTTATGTTGATTAAACTATATGGAGAGCGTTTTTTATATTCTGCTATTTCTTTATGTGAAATGATGTCATAAGGCGGAACAATTACATCATCCAGAGATACTTTTTCAGTATTAAAATAATATCCTTTAAAAGGTTCTACTAATGCCATTTTAAAACTCCTATACTTTTTATTTGGATTTATAAAATATAACTCTATATTTATAAAGTCAAATTAAAATCTCTCTTTTTTTATTAAATCTTTATATGATTCGGGTTTTCGTATAATTTTAAACTTTTTCCCGTCCACAAGTACTTCAGCAGGCAGAGGCCGTGAATTATATCTTGAAGCCATAACCATACCATATGCTCCTGCACTTTTAACAGCAATATAATCTCCTTCCTGAACTTTTCCTATTGTTCTCTCTTTAGCAAAAAAATCTCCTGTTTCACAAATAGGACCAACTATATCTGCTTTGATTTTCCCTGCTGTTTTTTTTACAGGAATAATTTCATGATAAGATTCGTATAAAGTTGGTCTTACGAGTGTATTCATTCCTGCATCGACTATTATAAATTTTTTATTTAAACTTTTTTTTATGTATATGACTTTTGTAATTAATATCCCGGAATTTCCGGATATATATCTTCCCGGCTCCATTATAAGTTTTAATCCTGCTTTTTTAATTAATGGAATAATTTTTCTGGCAAACTGTTGAGGTAATGGCGGTTTTTCATTTTTGTATATAATCCCGAATCCGCCGCCTATATTTAAGTATTCTATTTCTATCCCGGCTTCTTTAAATTTCGGTAAAACAGATATAATTTTTTTTATTGCTGTTATATACGGCTCTACTTTTGTTATTTGCGAGCCTATGTGGATATGAATACTTTTTAATTTTACATTGGGTGATTTTACGACTTTTTTTATTATGTTGTCGATTTCGTATATGGAAATTCCGAATTTAGTCTCTTTTTTTCCGGTAGTTATGTATTTATGTGTTTTGGGAACAACATCAGGGTTTATTCTAACTGCAATGTTTGCGATTTTATTTAATTTGCCTGCAATTCTGTTTATAGCATCTATTTCATTTAATGATTCTGTATTGAAGAACAGGATATTATTTTTTAAAGCATATTCTATTTCATCATTGCTTTTCGCCACACCTGCAAATACGATTTTTGAAGGGTCTGCTTTTATTTTTAGAGCTCTATATAATTCCCCGCCTGATACAATGTCAAATCCGCTGCCTGCTTTTTTTAATATTTTTAAAATTGCTAAATTTGAATTTGATTTTATGGAATATGCTATTATTGGATCTAATTCTTTGAATGCATCTTTTATTTGATTAAAATGGCGCAGGAATGTCTTTTTGCTGTATAAGTAAAACGGTGTCCTGACTTTTTTTAAAATATCATCTATATTTACATCCTCTGCATATAATGTATTGTTTTTATAAGTAAAATAGTCCATTGCTTACCTCACTTTATGTTTAAAATTTTTTTTGCTTTTTTTATCTGTTTTAGTACACTTTTTTCAGATGTACTGCCGAAAGATTCTTTTTTATTTACTGATTTTGCGTAATTTAGTTCCTTTATAAAAGATGTATCAAGTACAGGAGAAAAATTTTTAAATTCTGACTCTGTTAAATCAAAAATACTTTTTTTATTTTCAGAACAGTATTTCACAATGCTTCCTGTTATAGAATGTGCTTCTCTGAATGGTATGCCTTTTTTTACGAGATAATCTGCTATATCTGTTGCAATTGTAAAACCGTTTTTCATTCGGCTTAAAATAGTTTCCTGATTAAATTTTATATTTTTTATGGTTTCACTTAATATTTTCAGCATATTACTTATATATTCAACAGTTTCAAAAAGAATAATTTTATCTTCCTGTAAGTCTCTGTTATAACTTAAAGGCAGTGCTTTTAACAGAGTTAATCCGGACATAAGATTGCCGTAAATTTTAGCAGATTTTCCGCGTAGTAATTCGAATATATCCGGATTTTTTTTATTAGGCATAATACTGCTTCCTGTTGTAAACGCATCATCTATTGTAATAAACCCGAATTCTTCAGTATTCATAATAATAAAATCTTCGCTTAATCTTGAAATATGTAATGCTATTACTGAAGCAGTAAACAAAAATTCAAGCAGAAAATCTCTATTACTGACAGTATCAATACTGTTATCTGAGATTTTACTGAACCCCAAAAGTTGTGCCAGGAATTTTCTGTCAGTTTTATAATTTACACCAGCGAGTGCGCCTGTGCCGAGGGGCAATACATCTACTGATTTAAAATTATCTTTTAATCTTTTTTTATCTCTTTCAAATTTAAAGAAATAAGCCATTAAGAAATGTGCAGCAAGGACAGGTTGAGCCTGCTGCAGATGTGTATATCCCGGCATAATTATGTGTATATTTTTTTCTGCAGAAAGTACAATGTTTTTTTGCAAATTACTTATAAGATTTATTAGATTCTGAATAACATCCTTCATATACAGATATACATCTACAAGTACTTGGTCGTTTCTGCTTCGTGC
>CAYQNP010000287.1:0-5864 GCA_964418785.1 uncultured Spirochaetia bacterium
TATCCCTTCCGGACCAGACCAGATGAATAATACCTGTTTTGTTATCATAATATGCAGACATATATCTTTGAGACGAAGCATCTGAAGTTATAATCTCACCATTATCAGGATACCATGATTTTCCACCGTTGGTTGAATAAATACATCTTAAAACAGTATACGGAGAACCGGATGAATATACATGAGCGGTATCCTGAGATTCCCACAATACATATATTTTGTCATTTTTATCAATTAAAATTATAGGCCTTTTCTGAGCAAAATTATTGCTATTTGTTCCATTAGAGAAATGAGTGATATTAATATATTCAGACCATGTGTTCCCGCCGTCCTTTGATTTAGAAAATTTAATTTGCGAATTAGGATACTCAGCATCCTCTCCTTCCCACACTACATAAGCATTATTTTTCGAATCAAACGCTATTGAAGGATTTTCCTGCCAGTAATTAACATCTTTTCCAATATCTGTTTTAATCCAATCAGAATATCCTTTCACTTCAGATATATTCTGCCATTTACTCCATTTTCCATGCCATAAAGTAGAAACTTTTATCTGATATTCACCATAACCTGTAGTATTATCATCTTTTATATAAGTACCAAGATTATCCGAATCAACACCAAACCACACCACATAAATTTTACCATTGTTATCAATTCCCAATGCAGGATATCTCTGGTCATATCCGGAATAAAAAGAATATACAGGTTCATTACCTACAGGAATCCATGTTCGACCTTTATCAAATGAATTAAACACCCATATTTGATATGCCCCCTGATATTTAATTCTATAGGTTGTATACAAATTTCCAAACCCGTCGGCTATAATCTTCTCCATAGTGGATTCAGAAAGCGCTTTATAATCAGACGATGAAGCAATATACTGTCTTGCAGAGAGCACATTACTTACAAATAAAATCAAAAAAAATATAAAAATATATCTCTTCATAATCTCCAAACCACCTTAAAAACTATAACTAAATTTAACTGACGGATTAAAATAAGCGACATAACTGTCTTTATAAGATATAGGGTACTCATCACCAACCTGTATATTTATACGACTATCACCGAAAGGACGCCATCCTAAAGTGACCCCAACACTATGTAAATACCCGTAACTATCTTCCACTATATTTCCATTTACATCTATATCATCATATGTATAAGAATAATAGTAATAGCATCCTATTTTTACATATCTGTTAATCACATAATTAATCTTTGCTTTCATAGAGAATCCATCACCGTTATCAAACCCGGTTTTTGAATAATCCATAACAAAAGAACGAGTTCGACCGGAAATTGTATAACCGAAATCATACTGCAACGAAAATTTCTTTGAAAATTTTCCCATATCAGGTGGGAGAATAAATAGAAAAGAGTGTTTTAAAGTTACATCTGTCCTACCATAACTTACTGACTCTGTTAACAAATTATCTAATCCCCTATTAAATAAATATGTAATCATTACCTTTCCGCTTTTAATAAAATTAAACAAAGGTTTCTTCCAGTACATATATCTATAATAAAGGGACAAACTAATATCTGCCCATCCTATTCCTTCATTAAAAGATTCTGTTCCGGAAGTATAAAATTTTAAAGACCTCTTTATATAATATGGAAAACTCATTTTAAAACTAATATTTTTCGTAAAATTAATTTTAAAATAACTGCTGATTTTGTAATAAATATAATACCAATCATCCGGCATTTTCTGCATCTCTTTTAAATCATAATCATAATATTCATCATCACTCTCATAAGAAAAAGATACACCATATTGAAAAGGTGTTTTATTCATCTTCCCTATTTTAAAAAATTCAGCCTTTACACTTAAAATATTAAAAATGCTTATCAGGAAAAACATTATTAAAAATTTTTTACTTTTTATCAACACCTTAAACCTCTTAATTATTTTATAAAAAATTTGCCAAGATTGCTTAACTCTTCTCTCCCGCTTTTATAAACAACTTTTATTCTATAAAAATACAATCCTTTTTCTACTTTCCTGCCGTCAAGATTAACCCCATCCCATTTAAAAGGCACATCTAATAAATATTGCTCTGTAACTTCTTCTGTATATATTACTTCACCCATCATATTCATTATATAAAGATATTTTTTTTCAACTTCACCCTGTTTAAAATTTATCATAAAATTAATCTCATCATCTTTAGAATTAACAAACGGATTAGGATAAACCGTAATATCGCCTTCATCCAGACCAATCGAATCAACTGTAATTCTTGCAGCGACTGAAATACTTTTTGCACCAACACCGGGAGGGTTCATATAATAACTGTCATTATATCTGTATACAATATCAAATGTTTCATCATCATTTGCATCACCGCAGGTCCATACAACCTCCAGCGGACCGCCATTTGCATAATAATTGCTCCATCTCAAATAAGGATAAATATTAATCTTTTTAGAAGCACTGCTCAACTGATAATCACCACTCCAACCAAGTCCTGATATCTTATTTTTATAATATATTTGCGCATCACTTGTAAGTGTAATGTCTCTACCAAAATATTTATATGTTCTCTCATATACAATATGTATATTATTATTGCTGTCAATAGCAATATTAGGATGCTCATCATAATAATCAGAAGGCGGAACAGACAAATTTGTCCATTGTGTCCACTCATTTGCCTCAATAAAACCATTGGCATTAGTATCAGAACCAACCGAATATTTAACAGCATAAGAATCTCCTGTAGATGCATCCTGTCCCGACCAGACAACGTGTAAATTACCTGACCTGTCAAATGCAGCATCAATATACTTTTCATAATACAATGTAGACTGTCCTGCAATAATAGTCCAATCCGACCATGTATTTCCCAGATCCAGACTATAACTAAAACATATATTAGGATGTCCTGTCTGACCTCCATACCATAATACATAAAGGATATCTCTATTTATAGAAGAATTATAAATAGCCATAATAATAGGCCGCGCCTGACCTTTACCGAATAAATCATTTGCATTATTAGAATTATCCGCACCCTTTCCTGTAATATTTTTCCATGTTTTTCCATTATTCCATACTTTCCATGTTTCTCCACCATCAATCGACTCTGCAAATTTTATTGTCTGCGCATCAGGATTATCAGCATCTCTACCCTCCCATACAACATATAAATTTCCGCTATATCCTACTGCCAATGTGGGATGTTCCTGCCAGTAATCCTGATCAACATATCCGGAAATATCCGCAATATTAACCCACGAACTCCAATCTCCGGATTTATAAGCAGAATACTTTATTTCACGCTCATTTAAACCCGTATTATCAGCATCTTTCCCATACCAGAAAAAATGTATAATCCCGTTCTTATCTATCTCCATACTGCCAACTCTTTGATTATAATTTCCGCCGTCATTTCCCCTTGCAACTACCTGCAAGGGCCCACTACTGCCGGATGCTCCAAGGATATTCCATGTAGCCCCATTATCATCTGAATACGCAACATAATTCTGATATATACTTCCAATTTCATCCTGATATACTTTTCTATATGTAACAAAAATTCTCCCGGACGGATCTCGTATTATTTTTGACTGCGGATTATATCCCATTCCCCTCATATCTTCCGTTTTATCAATAACCGTTATAGGACTCCATACTCCTTCCGCATTATAAAAAAATCCTGTTAAAAAAATTAATACTATTAAAAATTTTCTTACCTTCATAATATTATCACTCTAAATATTAAAATTTACCGCAACATTATTTATACTTCCGGCTATACCAAGATTACTGTATCCGTATACAATTTTAAATAATCCAAAATCAAATATTAATCCCAATTTTAAGCGACTAATAATATCTGTATCATCTACCTTAATCAAGGAAATACTTTCACCCACATATCCGCCATAAGAACCTACTATTCTTAATTTAAACTTCATCTTATCACTAAATCCCACATAATTTTCATAAAATCCGCTTATCCCTATCTTATTCATTTCTCTTACAGACATATACCCCATCCCAATTCCCATCACACTCTCATCTTCATCGCTGTAATATATAAGCCCAAGACTATTATCAACATGTTTCGGAGTTATATAATTATTATTATCCGCCATAATATTATTGATAGCCGCACCCAATATAAACTCTATATTGTCTGAAAATTCAAAAGCATAATTTACACCAAAATCAAAAGTCATATTACTGTCGTAAACATCATTAAAATCCGCTGTCAAATAATTAAAAGATATTCCGACAATTATAGATTTTAAATCAATAGAATTTACGAGAGATATTAATGACTGCCCATAATTAACACTATCCAGCAATGATGCATTACTATCTCTTAATTCTATCTCACCACTATAGAGATATCCTACATTAACGGAGCTTTCAACTTTCACTTTATCATTACTAAAGGCAGGCATAGCATATTGTCCTGTTACCTGATACATATCACCGATCCAAGAAACGAACTGAACACCTATTTCTTTTTCGTCAAAATTTAAATTCGCCGGATTACCGCCATAGCAATTAACTCCTTCAACAAAAGATGGAGCAACCACTCCGTAAAATCCGCTTTCTACTGTTTTAAAAACACTCTGTGATTTTATCTCTCTTCCCGCTGCAAGAAATACAATTATTACTATAAAAATTGTTTTTATTTTCATAACGCCTTTAACTTAATAAAAAAAATAAAATATTCTTGGATTATAGAGACTTTTCATTGAAAAATAAAGTCTGCCATATTATTCAATTAAATGTCTTTTTCTGCAAAGATTTATTCACCTCATTATACTAAATTATTATTGTATATTATATTAAAGGAGTAAATTATGCTTAAAAATGATAGAAGTTTAAAAACACGAAAAGATGTTGAAGAGTATGCATTATCAGTAATTAAACCACTGCTCGAAAATATTAATCCCATATGGGATCCTGACAATCCAATACAGGGAAGACCTCATTGGACAAATCATCATAGCACATATCTTGAAGCCATCTGCCGGCCTTTATGGATTCTTCCGCATATACTAAATAATTCAAAAGAAGATTTATATATAACATATAAAGGAAATAAAACTTTAATTCAGGACTGGTATAAAGAAGCTTTACTTGCAGGGACAAATCCCGAATTAAAATCATACTGGGGAGAATATAAAAAATACGGACAGGTCTGTACAGAAATCGCGCCGTTGACATTAACACTTTATTTTGCCAGAGATAAATTCTGGGATGATTTTTCAAAAAAAGAACAGGATATGATTTCGGCATGGTTATATAAAATAGCATCTTTAACTCCAATTGAAACTCACAGAAATAATCATTATTGGTTCCCTATCTTAATAAATTTATCTTTAAAAAGATTAGGACTGAAATATAATCAGGAAATAATCAATAATAATTTAAAAAATTTAGATAACTTTTATATGGGAAACGGCTGGTATTATGACGGAACTATAGGAAGATACGATTATTATATTCCATGGTCTCATCACTTTTATCCGATGTTATGGATGCTGGTAGAATCACCGGATGAAAAATATTACTCTGAAACCAGAGAAAAATACATAGAAAGAACAAACGAATTTCTTAAATATTATCCTTATTTTTTTGATAAAAACGGTCTGAACATACCATGGGGACGATCTCTTGCATACAGATTCGCAGCATCCGGTATATTCCCTATGTCCGTTTACAACGGCTGCAGCATATCTCCAGGGTTGGCTCGAAAAATAAATCTGTCAAATATAAATATTTATAAAAATAACGGTGCAGAACCCAACAGCATTGTTCCGCCCGGTGTTGTTTATCCTTCGACTCAAAATGTAGAAAGATATATATCTGTTGTATCTTCTTACTGGTT
>CAYQNP010000288.1:0-7729 GCA_964418785.1 uncultured Spirochaetia bacterium
ATAGCAATTTTAAGATAGATATTTATTCCTTGACAAAAATAAAATATAAATTATAATATATATATGAGAAGAATTTTATTAATAGCAATAGTGTTTGTATTAAATATAAATGTTAATGCAGAGCAGAGTACTATAGGGATATATCATAATTATTATTTCTCAAATATTATGAATTTTAATGTAAGACTTGATTATCCGATAAAATATTTTACAGTAGGAATGGATTTAAAATATTTGTTAAATACAGAAGAAGAACTTCCGTTTCAATATTATAGCGGTGCACTGTTTGAAAAATTCGGGAGAAAACCTTTCCGGGCTGGTATTGGAATGGGTATATCTTACGGATTTAATTCTTTAGTTAAATTTAGCAGTTATTTCTTTTACGGAAATATTGCTCTGAATGATTTTTTGCAATATGTTCCGTTAGGAATTAATGTTGATTTTGAATATTTTGCCGGCAGTATGAATGTTTATCCGGATGTATATCTGGAGTTTGGTTTTTCTCGTGTTCTAAGCGTGAAAATGGGTATGGCTAATTTGCTTATAATAGATTTTGGTGATAATGTTTTTTATCGTTCCGGAATATTCTGGGGTATGAAATATGCGTTTTAATAAATATTATATAGTATTCTTCTTATTATTAATATCTGTTTTTTCCTGTACTGATAAAAATCCTCTAAGTGCATTGAATGATATGTTGTTTGACAGAGATACTAATAATAAAGTAGAAAACTGGAGCGATGTTAAATCTTTTGTCTATATCCTGCAGAATATAAATATAGATGAACTTATTAAAACTAAATTTGATTTAGTTATAATGGATTATTCAGAAGACGGCACAGATGCAAAAGCATTTACTTCATCTGAAATATATTCCCTGAAAAACAGTGAGTTTGGTGAGAGATTTGTTATAAGTTATATAAGTATTGGTGAGGCTGAAGATTATAGGTATTACTGGAGGGATGAATGGAATACAAATGCACCTTCATGGCTGGGTGATGAAAACCCGGACTGGGAAGGTAATTATAAAGTTAAATACTGGGAAACTAATTGGCAGAAAATATTGCTGGGTAATGATTTGAGTTCTAATACTCCACCAGCTCCTGATAGTTATTTCGGAAAAATAATTTCAGCAGGTTTTGACGGGGTTTATCTTGATATAATTGATGCTTATGAATATTGGGAAGATAAAGGTGTTACAAATGCAAAAGAATTAATGATAGACTTTGTGGCGTTAATTGCTGACAAATGCAGAGTAAATAATAAAAATTTTGGTATTTTTCCGCAAAATTCAGAAGAATTAGTTGGCGATAACAGGTATCTTAATATAATCACAGGTTTGGGAAGAGAAGAAGTGCATTATATTAACTTTAATGTTCCGAGAAGCATTGATGAGATAAATGGTATAAAGACATATCTTGATAAAATTGTAGAAGCAGGAAAACTTGTTCTTGTTACGGATTATTGTGATAATTCTTTATATATTGATGCAGCGTATATAGACTCAATAAATAGCGGATATCTGGAATATTGTACCACAAGAGAACTTGATACTATAACAATAAATAACGGCTATCAGCCAAAAAGTAATTAAACTGCAGAAATTTGGTATTATTTTATTCATTGGACTATAATAACGGCAGGATAGGAGTTTAATGCGTCTTTTAACAGTGCCACTCGTTTGTCAAATTTTAATTTGTCTTTATCCGACATATATGCAGACTGCATACACAACTGCTGTAAAACTATCTTATATTTAATTTGCAGTAATCGGTATTCAAGTTTTACAGAATATTCACTTCTGTTAGAAGTAAATTTCGGAACATCTATAAAAAATGTATTCCTTATAAAATCATCCGGATAGGAATTTAATTTTTCCCTGAACTTGCCTATAAACATATTTTTCTCTGAAACATTTTTTGCAAAAAATTCAAAAGAACTTTTGCCTTTTTTCGGTTTTGATAATATGCTTCCGGATGACCACATCCCGCCTACCAGACATTTACTGTTGTTTAAACTCTCTATTATCGAACTTATAATCGCTGCTTCAAGAAAATTTTCATACGGATTTTTCTTCTCATCATAGTTATAGCCTTCAATCTCATTTTCCATATATTCAATTGTTAAAGCATATACATCTTCAACTTCAAATTTTTCGTTGTAGTTAAATATTTCTTTCAACTCAGCATTATTATCTATATTTTTTATGTCAATTTTTGAAGGGAATTCAATAGTGTCTCCAAATAAAAATTTTTTATTTAAAGATTTAACTATTAACTCAGAATTATCCACTTTTTTATTGTTATAAAGATATAATCCGGTCGGGAGAAGAAAAAAATATTTGTCCTGCAGTCTCTTTAATTCATTATGTAATTTTATTCTTTCGAACATTTTTTTATTAATCTGTCCTTTCTTTTTATAATATCATCTACCTCGCTATCATTTAAATTAGCATAAAAATTTAAATTTTCAATCTTTTTTATTAAATTTAAAGCTTCGTCGTAATTCTTTTCTATATGTTCGTAATATTTTAGTGCTTCAATGTACGGAAATATATCATCCGGGAAAATATTAAACATTCTGTTTAATGTTTGTTTCAGACTCTCATAATCTTTTTCTTTCTTGTGCAGTTTTACTGCTGCTTTAAAACTGTTAAATATATCCAGACTGCCTTTTTCGATATTGTAAGTCAGAAGGTCTTTATATTTATCATTATTAATGTCTTTGAATAACGAAGCTACTGAAAAGTAGTTTATTTTGTGCGTAAGTTTATTTTTATATATATCATTAATAATATTGAGTTGAGTTATTAAAAGACCTAACATAGATTTTACATCTATTAAATTATGATAAATAATATTACTCATTTTGTCCGGATTGCCTGTTCTTATGTACTCTTTATAATATATCGGAATCAAATATCCCGGTATATCATCAGAAGTCCTGTGGAACTTTAAAACCTCTTTCTCAAGATTTATCAGAGAATAATCTGAAAACATATTTTTCCATATGCGTCTTGATGAATGAAGTAAATCAAAATGAAGTAAATTATTTAAAGAAAATTCAAATTTTCTTGATAAAATAAATCTGTTTTTCAGTACATAAAAATCAAAACTTCTGCCGTTAAAAGAAATAAGATGTGAGCGTTTTTTAAATTCCTGTTCCAGAATATATAATAAACCTTTCTCATTAATATAGTCTTCAATAAAATATTGTGTTATTGTAAAGTTCTCTTTTTCAAAGAATCCCAGACCGATGAGAAAAACCATATTCCCTGCACCTGTACTGAGACCTGTTGATTCGACATCAAAAAACAGCATATTATTAAGTTTGAATTTTTTTAAAAGTTCGTTCCCGGATAAAAGTTTAAAAATATCTGTGAAATTATCCCTGAATTTAAAAAAATCTTTTATCCTGATATTTCCTATATTTTCCTCTTTTGAAAATGTATTTGTAATTTTAAATACACTTTTATACGGAGTATCAATAAATTCGCCTTCAGGAAATATTTCTTTTATTGAAGTCGGCTCGTTTCGTTTAAATTTTGCAGTTATATCCTTAGCCTTTTTCAGTAAACCTGCTGATTTTAGTTCTTCAATTGTTAATGCCGACATTGTATCATTTTTGTTCAAATAATATTTTGTAAGATGTTGCTACTAAAAATAGAGCAAGCACAAACAGAACTATTGCAATAATTCCTACAGCAGAAAGTTTATGTATTAATATTAATTGTGCAAGAGCAGTAATTGTAACTGCAAACATAAATATTAACGGGATAATAGTGATAAGAGCATTTTTATTTAATTTTTTAAGCCACACAGAGATTACGAGAAGGACGAGCATTGCAAGAAGCTGATTTGATGCTCCGAATACAGGCCAGATAGCTTTCCACGCAGGTAGAATAGTTCCATTTGGCCCTTTAATATCTATGAATACAAAAATAGCAGGTAAGATTAAAGTTATAAAAGTTGCCACAAATCTTGTTTTCTGTATATGCCAGTTAAACAGTTCCTGAAGAACATATCTCGCCAATCGAGTGGCAGTATCAAGTGTGGTTAATAAAAATGCTGATAAAACGAGTAACCCGAATGTTGCTCCGAATTTTTGAGGTATACCGAGTATAGAAGAAAATTTTCCTATTCCGCTTGCATATGCTGCTATAGCATTTACCTTTCCTGAACCTTTTACTGCAATCATTATAGTACCGAGTGCAATTAATGCAACAATGCCTTCCATTATCATACCGCCGTAGCCGATTACTTTTGCATCGGTTTCTTTATTTAACTGTTTTGAAGTTGTTCCTGATGCAACAAGTGAATGAAAACCTGATATTGCCCCGCATGCAATTGTTACGAATAAGATTGGAAATAAGGATTGATGATTATTATAAAAAGATGTATAGGCAGGATAGGATATATGAAATCCGCCGAAAATAATACCTATTGCTCCTACAAGAACTGATGAATAAAGAAGAAATGAGGACAGATAATCTCTCGGCTGTAGTAGTGTCCATACCGGTAATGTTGAAGCAAAAAATACATAAATTAACAGAAAAATACTCCAGTTTTTCTTTACTGCAATTAATATTTTCTGACTTTTAAAAAAGATCGGACTTAGATTTATTGGCAGAACATTACCGAGATAAATACTGAAAAATATTAACGGAACAAATATCAATGTTGCATAAACAAGTTTTAAATTTATTTTATATAAAGTGAAACCGAATATAACTGCAAGGAGAATATAAAATACAGAAGTAGAAGCCACAGCGCCGTTTTTGGCAAATGTAGTTGCAGTTAAATCAAGAAATACTATTAATACATAAACAAGCGTAAGCCATATAAATAACAAAAATATAGTATAAGCGGTAGTCCCCATATACTCTTTTGCTATTTCTGCAATAGAGCGGGCTTTATGTCGTATTGAAGCAACTATTGAAGAAAAGTCGTGGACACCGCCGATAAATATGGTTCCTATTATAATCCAGATTAAAGCAGGAAGCCAGCCGAACATTACAGCTCCGAGTATAGGCCCTACTATAGGACCTGCTCCTGCTATTGATGAAAAATGATGCCCGAATAATACTGCAGGTTTTGTCGGAACATAATCTACCCCATCTTCCATTGTATGCGCAGGAGTGGGATTGTCATTATTTAAATTGAATTTTTTTGTGAGAATTGAACCGTAAATAACATATGCTATTGCAAAAATAATACTGCCGATTAAAAAAGGATATAAAACCATTTCAACACCTCCCATATAAAGTTTGGGCGATACTGGGATTGAACCAGTGACCCCTTGCGTGTGAAGCAAGTGCTCTCCCACTGAGCTAATCGCCCGAATTTTCTTTTAATATACTTTAAAGAAAATTATTTTTCAAGTAAAATTATTCTATATTTACAGATGCACCGGCTGCAAATGCTGTTTCAATATTCCCTACTTTATTTGCATCACCAATAAAAATAGTTCTTCCTTTATAATCGTCTAATAATGATTCTATGTGTTTATTCGGTTTTGTGCCTGCTGCTATTATAACTGTATCAAATTTCGGAATCGATTCTGTCTTGTCTTCTGTTTTTAAGATAACTTCGTTCTCTGTAAATTCGCTAACAAGTGTATTTGTCATTATTTTTGCTTTTCCGGAATTATTTAATTTTCCGAGAATAATTTTTCGTAAAATAGGCTCCATATCTTTAGCAGCTTCCGGCAACGGATCAACACAGACAACTTCTTTTCCCTGTTCAATTAACATTTCAGCTGTTTCAAGCCCTATAAGCCCTGCACCTACTATTAAAACTCTGTCTCCTTTTACTTCTTTTAACCCTCCGTAAAATTCAAGAGAAGTCATCCAGTTCTGTGAATCAAGATTTTTTATCGGAGGTATATTTTGTTCTGCACCTGTTGCTGCTATTATTATATCAGGATTAAAGTTTTTTATCTCTTCAGCAGTTACCTCTTTTCCTTTATTTATTTGAACATCAGACTTTTCGAGTTGTTTTATGAGACTGTTCAAAATTCGTTGCATCTGATTTTTTAATGATAGTTGATATACATATTTAAATTGTCCGCCCAGTTCTGATTCTTTTTCATATAATGCTACTTGATTCCCCTGTTTTGACAGGTTTAGAGCAGCAGATATACCTGCAGGACCTCCGCCTATTATCATAATTTTTCTGGAGTCTGTTTCTGCTTTCGCAGTATCTTCTATTAAAGAAGGATTTACTATGCAGTGTATAGGCTGCCCTGATTTTACTGCTCGTAAGCATCCGTCTAAACATGAACCGCATAATGTAATCTCATCTTCTCTGTTCTCATATAATTTTACCACAAATTCAGGATCAGCAATTAAAGGTCTGCCCAGTGATATAAAATCATAACCTATATTTGTAACTTCTTCTATTTTAGGAAGATATCCCATTCTCCCTGCAGCAATTAAAGGTATTTCAGTTAATGCTCTTATTGATTTGAGTGCTTCGATCTGTTTGGTTTCCGGCATTGCCATGTGACTGTAATACCATGGCGGAGTTTCACAGGCATTCCCGTTCCCTACATGTATGGCGGTTACTTCTTTTTCTTCCAGTAATTTTATGAGCGGCTTTAACTTTTCTGCATTCAGCCCGCCGTCTATAAATTCATCACTTGATATTCTGATAATAATCGGTAATGTCGGTGCATTCTTTTTTACTTTGTCTAAAACTTCTTCGGCAAATTTTAATCGTTTTTCTTCTGAACCGCCCCAGGCATCGGTTCTTTTATTGGTTCGCTCACTGTAAAATTGAGCAACCAGATAACCGTGTCCAAACTGAATTTCTATAAAATCTGCTCCTGCTTTTTCCGCTCTTTTTGCTGCTGACCCAAAATCGTTTATTATGCCTTCTATCTCTTCAGATGTCAGTACAGTTGCAGTTGCACCTGTTGTGGAACAGGTTATTTCAGACGGAGCAACTGGTGTTCCGTTTATTACCTTCGGGTTTGCAGCTCTTCCTGCATGGTTTAAGTGTATTCCGGCAAGTGTGCCAGTGTTATGTATTACATTAATTATTTTTGATATTCCTTCGATATAATCGTCATTATGTATTCCGAGTTGTTTAGGATGTTCTCTACCAAGAGGATTAACAGCCATTGGTTCTATTATTATTGCACCAAGTTTTCCATTCGCCATTTTTTTGTAATATTTTAAAAGCATGTCATTTACAATTCCACCCTTATCCGCTATCGCGGTTTTAACCGGTGCCATAAATACTCTATTTCTTAATTTAAGATTTTTTAATGCGGCTTCATTTAGAATTTTCATAAAATTACCTCCGAAAAGTTATATAAATATATTCAAATATAAATATTTAAAGAGTTCTGTCAAGTAAAAATTCTACAAAAATACAAATACAAATACAAAAATACAAAAATACAAAAATAATGGGGACGGTGCACAACTCTATATACTTTCTCAGAACAAATACCCATCCCCACTCCCCGCAGGTCAGGGACGGTGCAATACTTTATTAACTTTTATTACTTCTCTTCCTGATTCTTTCTTAAAAAAATAAAAAAAATTTAAAAAAGTTTAAAATTTTTAACTGTTTTTTTTGTATATAATATATAAGAACAATTATTTAAGGAGGTTGTTATGAGAAGAGCAAGATTTACCTTTCCCGGTGCTTTCCACCATGTTATGAATAGAGGCATTAACGGCTCTTTTATCTTCCCTGAGCCTCAAGACAAACTCTTTTTT
>CAYQNP010000289.1:0-4137 GCA_964418785.1 uncultured Spirochaetia bacterium
AAGAAAGAAATAAAAATGGTAAGTTTAAATCAATTAGTGATTTCATAAACAGGGTGAACCCAAAAAATATTAATAAACTCCAATTTAATAAAGAAGGAAGCAGTGCTGTTCTGTCAAAATGGGATTATGATGAATTTGAAATTTCTGCTGATATAAAAGAACCCTGTTTGCTTTTTGTAAGTGAACTCTTTTATCCAAAATGGAAGTGTTTTATAAATGGTAAAGAGGTTGAAATATTGAGAGGTGATTATCTTTTCAGAAGTGTAATTCTTCCTGAAGGAAAATATAAAGTGGTATTCAAATTTCATAATAATTATTTCTATTTAATTTCATCAATTTTTCATTATTTGTTGACATTTGCTATATTCTATCTTATATTCTTAAAAGTAAAACGAAAAGAGATATAAGAGGTAGAATAATGCTTGAGCATTTAAGAATTAGAAATTATGCTTTGATTGAAGAAGTAAAGATTGATTTTGCAGAAGGATTTAATGTTCTGACAGGTGAGACAGGAGCAGGAAAATCAATTATACTCGGTGCTTTAAATCTTATTTTAGGAGAAAAAGCATATACAGAATATATTAGAACAGGAGAACAAAAAGCATTTGTAGAGGCTTTATTCGATATAAGTAAGAATTTAGAGGTTCAGAGTGTATTAAATAATGTAGGCGTAGAGTTTGATGTATCAGAACCGTTAATTATCAGGAGAGAATTTTCTGTTGAAGGAAAGAGTAGAAGCTATATAAACGCTAATTCTGTTCCGGTATCTGTTTTAAAAAAAGTAGGTGATTATTTAATTGATATACACGGTCAGCATGAACATCAGTCTTTGTTCAGGGTTAATACGCATATCGACCTGATTGATAAATTCGGTAATCTTGAAGCAGAAAGAGATGCTGTGAAAAGTAAGTTTGCAGAGTATAAAAATTTGCAGAATAAATTGGAAAAATTACAGATGAATGAGACGGAGAAAGCAAGGCTTATTGATTTGTTAAAATTTAGTATAAATGAAATTGAGAGTGCTGATCTGCAGAAAAATGAAGATATAGAACTTGAAAAAGAGTATCTTGTTCTGAATAATCAGGAAAAAATATCTACTGCTATTGCAAACAGTTATAATAATCTTTATTCGGACGAAAATGATGTTTATTCAAAATTGGGAGATGCGGTTAATCTTTTAAGTGAAGTGGAAAAATATGATTCCGGAATAGTTTCTATAAAACAGAGTCTTGAAGAAGCATTGTATCAGATAGAAGATGCTATTACAGGATTGAGGGAATATAAAACAAATTATAATTTTTCTCCTGAAAGACTTGATGCAATAATAGAAAGGATTGAATTAATAAAGAAATTAAAGAAGAAATATGGTGAAACAATTGATGATATACTGGCATATAAAGAGAAGTGTATAAGAGATCTTGAAGCAATAGAACAGAGTGAAGAAGAGATAGAGAAGACAAAAGCAGAGATAAAGAGAATTGAAACAGAACTTGCGGATTTGTCGGTGAAATTATCAGGCAGACGCAGAGTGGTTGCAAAACTTTTTGAAGATAAAATTATGAATCAGTTAAAAGATCTTGATATGGAAAAAGCTGTTTTTAAAGTAGATATAAAATATACAGAATCACCGGATGGTGTTGTTGAAATAGACGGAAAAAGATATAAACTTACGGATAAAGGTATAGATAATATTGAATTTATGATTGCAACAAATGCAGGCGAAAGTATAAAACCGCTTAGTAAAATCGCGTCCGGCGGCGAAATATCTCGCGTTATGCTTGCTTTAAAAACTATACTTAATGAAATCGATAAAGTGGATACTCTTATTTTTGATGAGATCGATGTTGGTATAGGCGGCAAAACAGCAGATGTTGTCGGGAAAAAAATTAAGTTTATAGGTGAACAAAAACAGGTTATCTCTATTACCCATCAGGCTCAAATAGCAAGATATGCAAGAAAGCATTTCGTCGTTACAAAGATAGAAAAAGACGGCAGAACTGTCTCTTTAATAAAAGAAGTTTCAGGTCAGGATAGAGTGGTTGAAATAGCCAGAATGATTGGCGGTGAAAAACTTACAGAAGCAACTCTCAGACATGCTTCTGAATTACTTGCTTCTGTGTAATTCAGATTTCTATTTCCGGGAGTTCTGATAATAATGTGAAATACTTTAATGGTATTTCTCCTGGTTTGAGCCTTTTATCTCTCTGTAAAAATTCTCCTTTATATAAGAATTGTAAGTTCTTTAATATCTGCGGAAATTCAATTATTCTTTTATTTAGTATTATTTTTTTTCTTCTTAAAATTTTTACTGAAGCTGTTATTGGTATATTTATCCGGCAGGTGTTTTTCTTGATTTTAATCTTCTTTTTCTTCTTGTTGTTTTCTATAATCAAAACATCATTTTTTTTGTTTTTTATTGTCAGTAATACAGTTTTTATTAAATCCTTTTTTTCTGCTTCAAAATAAACAGGGTTACTGATGGCGACCTGTTCGGGACTGTTTCCGTAACATTTTACCGTGTACCAGCAGCTGCTGATTATTGATTGCTCCAGGTTTTTATGAAATGAAATTTTATTATTTGTCCATGTGTTAATAATTTTTCCGTTTTTAATTAATTCTACTTTTTTAATTTTTTCTTTGATAAATCCTGAAGCAATGGCTGTTATTTCAAAATTGAAGGTGGTTTTTTTCTTTATTTTAAATACTGTTCCGGGCAGTTTCCTGTTTACTTTTAAGAACAGCAGAGGCCCTGATGTCATAAAACTTTGTCCTTTTTTTGCGGATTTTGTTATTTTTTTATAATTAAATTTTTTAGAGCCTGTGTAAATGTATGTTTTAAATATATGTTTGGAAAATTTTGTGCTGTGTCCGAAACATGCGTCCATTTCTGAAAATCCGGGAATTTTGTAACCCATATTTAATATGTAATACCATAATTGTTGTGAATATTTGTTGTCTGTATCATAACTCATTATACTTAACCCGTCATAAACAGGCCCTGCTATGGTGTCAAATATCAGTTCTGCTGATATATTCGTAATAAAATTTTTTCCCTGAAACCACCATGACACAGGATGTGCATATATTGCAAGTGCTTTTTTTGATGCTTCTTTTATTTTTTTTATGGCTTCGTAATTGAAAAATGCCGGATACGGCTCTTTTCTTTTAGCCCCTGAATTTTGCCATTTGTCGTATTCCTCGTCCCAGTATTTAACAGGATTTGTTTTTAATGGAAAATTAAACCACCATATATGCCCGAATCTGCACTTCGGAGTCTCCATGCCGTTTAGAAAATAAAACCCTTTCTTTCTGTATTTTTTTAATTCTAATAATACTTTTTTTCTGTTTTTTATAAATGCGTTTAATATGTTTTTTTTATGCTCGCTGTTTCGCAGTTCTTTTATTAATTGCTCTTCTTTATTGTTTACCGGTGCCCCGATTAATATGTAATTAAATCCTTCTGCTTTCATAATTAAGTATATCTGCCTGTAGTTTACTTCATTATCACCTCTGTATATATGTGTGTGCCCTTCTCCGCACCACCATCCGGTCTCTTCCATATTTAGGATACGGCTTAAATAAAAATTATATTCTGTTTTATCCTCTTTTATTGTTATCTGCTTCTCTGTCTCTTTGTATTCATTTCCTGCTTTTATGTTGATGCTGTACTTCCCCGCCGGAATATCGTAAGTTTCTTCACCTTCTGTATATATCCCTTCCCATTCAGTATAATGATTTAAAATGCTCCTGGAGCCTTTTTTTAGTATTATTCTGGCAGGAATGATCTTTTTTGTTTCTCTGTCAAAAATCCTGAACCTGATTCTCATAATATATCCTTATGAACTAAGCCAAAAATATTGTATGCTGGTATAATGTAATAAACCAATTTAAAAAGTCAATAATTTTCCTGCCATATCTGCGGGGACGGTGCAAAACTTTATAAATTTTTTATAAATTTTGTGGGGACGGAGGATGATATTGTGTATTTGTAGGGAGGAATAATCATTCGCCCGAGATAATGTATGTATCCGAGACTTCAGGCTCGGCGCATAGAGTATATACTGTTTTGCACCGTCCCTCTTATCTTGTTATTATTAAAATTTTTCTTGACAGTATAATTTTCAATGGTATGTTTGT
>CAYQNP010000290.1:0-2628 GCA_964418785.1 uncultured Spirochaetia bacterium
TAAAACAGATTCATTATTAAGATACAGTTGTATGCTCAGATAAATCAGACAATGAAAAAATACAATCATGCCGGAATGGGCTGAAATTATCGGCGCTTTTCTTCGCTGGTTAGTGAAGGGCTGTAAAACCAAATTAAAAGAAGAATGGACAGAATATCTTATGAATTCAACCCCTTAATAACAAAATATATTTCAATAATTCTTTCTTTTTGCATTGGCACAGGAATCATTATATATATCCTGTTTTCATTTATATTTTATAATACTATCTCTTCTACAGGCATGTTATTGGCATTAATATTTTCTGTTATTTCTTTTTTATTCAGCTACCTTCTTATTAAATCAAAAAACCTTTTCATTGATAATAGCTTCTTTATTATTGCAGAAAAAGGAGCACCCGACAGAAAGATTCCTGTTTATGACATCAAGAAGATACAAAGAATCTTATTTTTCTTCTATTTGATTCGTTTTAAAAATGAAAACAATGAGCCTGAGAATGTTATATTTTTTATTTCCTTTAATCCTCCTCTTTTTACCCCTGAGAAAATACAACATTTAAAATCCATTAAGTGAAGCTTTGAGACAATAAATAACTTGATCATGCTCAAATATCTGTTTTTTATAATTTTCCGCTTTCAACATGAAATTGTCGGGGGAAAAAAACTAAAATAAGATTAATGATAATTGAACCTACCTATATTAAATTTCATAAAAGAATTTTGGGGGATATTAAAGAATCCTTTCTCCTGTTTTTTATAATTGTTACTTTTTCCGGATTGATTGGTAATTACTCTATTATTAACCTTTATTTATTTTTTCTATTCCCTGTATATATTCTTTTTTTTCTACAGTCTTATTTTTCTAACAGATATTGCATAAAAAAGACAGAGATAGATGAAACCAAGAATATAATAATGATAGAACTTTATAAAATTAATACCTTATTTTATAAAAAAAACATTCCGATTAGAAATGTAAATGTCAATGTCTATAAAACACTATACTCTGTCTTGCCTTGTTACAAATTAACTATTTATCAGGATGGTAAGAAAATAATATCACAAAAAGAAAATAAAATGTGGACAAAAAGTGATTTCAATAATATTAAAAGTATTGTTAATATGTTAAAAACAAAAAAATAAGATATCAGGTATTATCAACATAAGTTTTCACCTTAACATCTTCAATAAAGAATTGTCTTGGATTTATTCCAGAAGAAAAAAATCAAACAAGTTACATTCTTAATAAATTTGCTACCGTTCTTCGCCTAAAGCTTCGTATGGCAAAGTGCCCAACTGGTTTCCGCCCGGGTCATTCCGCTCTGCGCCCTGAGCCCTCTGACACACCCCCTAAACCCTCATCCCTTCAACCTTTCCCCTCCCCTCAACTCTGTCAGGTCCTGCGGACGCTGACAGGTTGTCCCCACCCCCACCTGTCAGCGTTGGCGCAGCCATCCTGACAGCGTGGGGAAGCTCGACGCTCGATGTCGGAGTGTAGCGAAGATCCCTGCCTGCCGGCAGGCAGGCCGGCTTGCCGGGGCTTGATGCCCGAATACGTCTCGTAGGGACAGAACGGTAATAGGCCGGCCGGCAGGCAATTCATTGCCTGTGAACATAGACAAAAAAATACCACATACATGGAAGACAATGATAGAATGATTAAATGATTAAATGATAGAAACAAAGTCCCGATAAGGACGGAACGATATTAGCCATGTTCGTAATTCCCTGAGCATAGAGCGAAGAGCATAGAGCTAAGAGCAAAGAGCTCTCAAACTTTTCAACTTTTCAACTCTTCAACTCTTCAACTTTTCAACTCTTCAACTCTTCAACTTTTCAACTCTTCAACCCCTTCGACCTATTCTCATCATCACTTCATCGCTTCATCTCCTCATCGCTTCATCTCCTCATCGCTTCATCGACCTCTTCGCCCCCCACATTATCAGCCTGCCCAACCCATCGAACAAAACAATTTATTATCTTTATTATGCGATTACAACCCTAAAGAAAAATGTCTGCAAAAGTACTCCGAATCGACAACCGCCTATGGGTTCAACTACAGAGCCGGATATTACAACCCCTTATCATGAAGATTTCACACACATGAATATTTATCATTATTTGTTTTATAAAATATATGTATTCACAAAAAGATTAGGTCGCTACGAGATTCCTTTCAGTACACTTCTGGGGTTCTCTTTTCTTGAGCTGCTCAATAGTATGGCTTTACTGCTCTTATTATCGAGAACATTGAAGTTCAGACTTTCACCGGTCGGAGTTTATGTAACAGCAATTTTTATATTAATCTTTATAACAAACTATTATTTGTTCATATTCAAAAAAAAATATATAAAGATTGAAAAATACTTCAAGAATAATGATTCCCATAAACATCTTGGGAATATATTTGTATTACTTTATGTAATCATTTCCCTGATCCTGGTTGCGATTATTTGATAACGATGAAGAGATTTGGAAACACAATCCCTAAAACAGATTCATTATTAAGATACAGTTGTATGCTCAGATAAATCAGACAATGAAAAAATACAATCATGCCGGAATGGGCTGAAATTATCGGCGCTTTTCTTCGCTGGTTAGTGAAGGGCTGTAAAACCAAATTAAAAGA